>CAKZOA010000133.1 GCA_937132035.1 uncultured Desulfobulbaceae bacterium
CGTCAGTCTCGGCAACAGCTCGAGCCCTGATATGGCGGGCATCATCAGATCAAGGAGGATGACGTCGAAGTGCTTCTCTTCGATCATCTGCAGACCGAGTTCGCCGCTGTCGGCAGTTTCAACCTCATAGCCTTCATCCTCAAGCACCATGGTGCAGGCATCTCTGATCCTGGTCTCATCATCCACCACCAGAATTCGGGATGCCACCTTTTCCGCTTCAGCCATCCTCTCTCTCCTCGTTGCCTCCTGTTCGAAAAGCAAACAGTATACACATAGGCCTGTAAGTATAATGAACCATAAAAACTCTTCCTGATTACCCCTGAAACTCTTCCTAGCCCTTTATGGGGAGACAGTGGTGCTCTTTTCACGGGCGCACCGGGAAAAGAGCATCCCTTTTTCTCAGACCGAGTTGCTGAGAATAAGGGGTAATTAAAAACTCTTTAAACCCCGGTTACCTGAAGTAAACCTGCCTCAACCAATGGAATCAAAAAGCAGCCCATCGGAGTCGGCCATTGCCGGCAGCTTAATGGCAATGGTGGTGCCTGCAGGCCCAGTCTTCTTCACATAGATTTTTCCCCGGTTCTCCTCGAGAATACCATAGGACATACTCAGCCCCAAACCTGTGCCCTTGCCCGGCGCCTTGGTGGTAAAAAATGGGTCAAAAACCTTGGAGAGGTTTTCCTCGGGTATACCGCATCCGGTATCGCTTACTTCGAGATAGCCGATTCCTGAACGCGGCTCGCCCGAGGTTGTAAGCGTCAGCGTACCACTGCCGGACATAGCGTCTATGGCATTGATAATCAGGTTGATGACCACCTGGCACAGCTGGGATCTGTCGGCCTCGACATATATGGGGAAGCTGGTGAGATCCTTGATGACTTCGATATGCATGAAGAGTTTCTGGTCGCGAATCAGGCTGAGACTCTCGTTGACCAGGGCGTTGAGCAGGAAAATATCCTTTTTCGGGCTGGTCTGCCGGCTGTAGGCCAGCAGGTTCTTGACGATATCCCTGCAGCGCTCGGCGTCTTCAAGAATATAGTCGAGATTTTTCTTCACGGGGTTGGTGCTTTCGAGCTTCTCCTGCATGATATTTCCATAGAGGAGAATCGAGGTAAGGGGATTGTTGATCTCATGGGCGACACCTGCAGCCAGGCGGCCCAGCGAGGCCATTTTTTCGGTCTGCATCACCTGGCTCTGGGCCTCCTTAAGCTTTTTCTCCACCGCCAGTTTTTCGCGCAGATCGTTGAATATTGCGGCCGTAGCCGACTCCTTTCCGTCCTCGTAGATTATGGCGGCGGTCATCTCCACCGGTATTTCCTCCCCGTGACAGGTACGGATGTTGACCTTGGTAATAGGCAGCTTGCCCCTCTCGCCGATGCTCGGGTCGCGAAGCTTGCGCATAATATCACGGGCTACGCCCTCGGGGTAAAAATCCTCGATATTGACCTTGTCGGCTTCGACGGCGCTGTAGTCGAACAGCTGTTCAGCTGCAGCGTTCATCAGTATAATGTTGCCTTTGCGGTCGGCCGCCATGATACCCGACACCGAGTTTTGGACAACATTGTCGATGAGCATCTGCATGCCGCTGTACTTCTTCTCCAGCATTTTGACCTGGGTGATGTCGCGAATCGATTCGATGACATAACGAACCTCGCCCTCGTCCCCCACTATCGGCGAAAAAACCCGGTCCTCCCATCTTTCGCCGCTATCGTCGCCGTCGAGATGAAAGACAATGGACTGTCCCTTCTTGGTGCGTACCGCCTGACGCAGCGGACAGCTTTGCGCAGTTTCGCAGGGAAATTTCTGATGGGGAAAGTAGTAGCGGTTGACGTCGCTGCAGCGCTTGCCGATAATGTCTTCGGCGGTGCTGTCAATTTGCTCGATAAAGCGCTGGTTGACGGCGACGATGGTGCCGTCCGGCCGGAGAATTCTGGAGGGGTAGGAGAGCGAGTCAAAGACGCGCAGGCGCCAGTCGAGTTCAGTTTCCTTGGGAGTCATAACCGTACTACCAGGTAAAGGTTGCCTTCGTTAGTGCTTATTTCCAGTCCCTGCTCCCTCTGCTTCGTCCGTCCGAATCGAAGGTCACCCTTGCTGCGCACGTCGTTACGTTCAAGGCAGAATGCAGATATTCTGCAGGCATGTGGCTAATCTTTGCCCCTGGCCGGCAGCCGTGACAAAGTGGACACTGGTACCGGTACAGGCAATGGCCTCGATCGCCAGGCTGCTGCGGCGCACCTCTTTACAACTCATCTCAGCGATGCCGTAGCGGTCTTGAAAATGCGGCCCGTGAAAACATACCAGCTCGACATCTGATATACCAAGACGCCTCTGGTGCGGATCGATATCGACCATCGGCTGCAGCAGTTCGCCTATTTCGTTACTCATCTCCGGTCCGACAACAATCACCATGGTAATCATGCCGGGCTCTCTCTTCTGGAGCATCAGCAGCCTGAACCTGCCCTGCAGGCTGGCAAGCATTGCTATAGCGCCGCCAGCCAGCAGTGGGCTTGGCATCTCAAGGCGCAGCAGACGCAGGTCGGTGGCGACCTCCATGCCGTAGATACGGATCCTGGGCTCCCAGTAGACAGCCGCCGTCTCCACCGCTTCACCGTCAAGGACCACCACCGGGCGCAGGGGGGTATGGTTTTCCGGCAGTTGGCAGACTGTTAGTACCGCCTCGACGCCACGCTCAAGCAGGTCGAAATCCATATGCACAACCAATGCGGAAACCGAGGTGGAAATACCATATATGCCTATGCCGGCCTTCCCCAGTGCCTCTATAACGCGGATAATAAGGGCCAGATTGCAGCCGTGGGGGAAGAGCGTGAGGGTCCCCGCCGAAGGACGGACGACGCACCTCCGATCCGGAATTGTTGCCAGGGTTGAGGCCTGCCGCAGACGGAAGAAATCGTCTGCGGCAAAGCAGAGTGTCGTCTGCCTTGCCGCCGCCGCATTTCCCTGGTGCAGGTGTGGTATGTTGATCTTGGCGGCAGTGGCGTTCTTGAAAAGATCCTCAAGCAACGCCTCGGCCGGGGCGGAACCCGACAGGTCCACCTGGACCAGCTCGCCGCTCAGCTTGATACCGCCTATTCTGACTGTATCAACCATAGCCACCTGCATACCGGCGTTCGAGATAAGGGTGTCACCGACCGTCCCTGCCGTCTTCTCTGCGGTCGGTATGCCGATCTAGAGATTGTCCTTGACTATTTCCACGAGCTTGTCAAGATCGATCGGTTTGGGAACGTAATCGTCGGCCAGGGTGGTCTTGCCGCCCATGTGGGTATAATTGGTGGAACTTATGGCATCGGAGACCGCTGTCAGCAGAACGACAATGATATCCTTGTACTCGTCGGAATTTTTGAGCTCATCGCAGAGCGCATAGCCGTCTTTTCTGGGCATCATTACATCCAGGATGACAAGAGCCGGCTTTTCCTCCTTGATCCTGTCGAAGGCCTCGATGCCGTCGTAGGCTTTGGACACTCGGAAATCTTCGCTTTCCAACTTCATGGAGATCATTTCCACCAGATCGGTATCATCATCCACCACGAGAATGAGGTGCTTGTCGCTCATTATTTGATTCCTCCTTTTACGGTATCTACATTACCCAGCTCTTCTTTTCTCTATACCTGAGGTCGAGGATAGAGGCCAGCTCTTTTCACAATTTCCCCTACCTTTTCTTCCCACTCTATGGCCATAATATGGAATCCGGCAACCCCTTCGACATTCTTCAGCCGCTCAATGGTTTCCACGCAGATATCCACGCCCTCATCGGGCTGTTTCTCTTTGGGGACAGCGGCCATGCGGTCGACTATTTCCTGCGGTACGTCCATGCCGGGGACCCTGTTTTTCATATACCGTGCGGCCCCGACCGACTTTATCGGCGTGACGCCGGCGAGAATATAGCATTGCTCATGCAGGCCGCGAGCCCGCACTCCCTCCATCCACTTTTCGAACTTGTCGATGTTGAATATGCACTGGGTCTGGATAAAATCGGCGCCGGCCTTTATTTTTTTAGCCAGACGCATGACCCGCAGTTCAAAGGGATCGGCAAAGGGGTTGGCGGCGGCGCCGATGAACATCTTCGGGGGAGGACCCCTCATCTCGGCACCGCCCTGGAAGCGTCCCTCGTCGCGCATATCTCTGACCATCTGTACTAGCTGGATGGAATCGATGTCATGGACGTTGGCGGCCATGGGGTGATCACCAAATTTCGTGTGATCTCCAGAGAGGCAGAGCATGGTGTCTATTCCCAGCGAGTAGGCGCCAATAATGTCGGCCTGCATGGCCAGCCGGTTGCGGTCACGGGTGACCATCTGCAGCAGTGGATGTAAACCCTGCTGCCTGGTGATCACCGAAGCGGCAAAACTCGACATGCGCACCATGGCGGTCTGGTTGTCGGTAATGTTGACGGCATCGACGAAGCCTTCGAGATGTTTGCTTTTGGTAACCACTTCCTCGGGTATGGCACCGCGCGGAGGACCACACTCCGATGTTACAGCAAGATGACCAGCGGCGAGTACCTTTTCTAAATTGCTCTCTGTTTTCATTCTGCCAAATCCTCTCTGATTATCTTTCGTGGTCCACTACCTCCGCCGGCTCTCCAGTCCTTGGCAGGTGTGATTTCAACAAAGCTCTCCTCTCTTCCCAAGGCCTTGAGACGATCCCAGATCAGCTGCCAGGCGCAGTCGACATCTTCTCCTATCTCACAGCGTCCATTGGCGGAGCCGCCGCAGGGACCGTTCATCAGCTGTTTGGCACAGCGGGCTATGGGACAGATGCCACCGGTCTCGCCGAGCATACAGTTGCCGCAACCCTGGCATCTCTCCGCCCAGACGCCCTGACGCTCGGAGGCTCCCATAAATTTGGTGTTCACCGCTGGAAAGACGGGCTTGTCCTTGAAGCGCATGGCCAGCTGCTGAACACCGCAGCCGCAGGCCATGGACATGACAGCTTCAGCCTGGTCGATCATGGGCACCAGTTCCTCGACATATTCGGGATCGCACTGGCGTTCCAGGGTATGTTCGCGGATTTCGATGGAGCTGCCGGCCTTGAGCATGGCCATATGCAGTCCGGAAGCCAGAAGGCCAACCTCCTTGCGGCCGCCGGCGGCACAGACCGTCACGCACTCGTTGCAGCCGAGCAGAAGAATGCGTTTATACGGTTTGACATATTCTATCAGTTCCTCTAGGGGCTTACGTTCAGCGGTGATCATAACTGTCTATTCTCCTTGACTAAAAATCAGCATACCGCCGCACCGGATGCGCCGGCGGCGGTTTTGATCGGGCTCGGTCCGAGTTCGCGGATCTTCTCGGTAATTTCGCTTGCAACCTCGGCAAAACGCTGGCCCATGCCCGCAGACACATGAACCATCTGCAGGCGCTCGCCTTCGATGCCTATCTCTTCGAGATAGTTTTTGACATATTCGATTCGCCTGGCGGCCCTGAGGTTACCGTTCTTGAAATGACAGTCGCCTTCGAGACAGCCGGCCACGTAAACGCCGTCGGCACCTTTTTCGAAAGCCCTGACCAAATGCAGGGCATCGACTTTGCCCGAGCAGGGCACCCGGATGATTTTGACATTGGCGGGATAGGGGAGCCGTTGGCTGCCTGCCATATCCGCGGCCGTGTAGGCGCAGTAATGGCAGCAGAAAGCCACTATCACCGGTTCGAATTTTTCCATTATATTTCAACCTCCAACCTGGCGAACAAATCTTCGATTTTAGCAAGTATCCTGTCGTCTTCGAACTGCATCAGCTGAATAGCCTTGGCCGGGCATTCGGAAGCACAGAGGCCGCAACCGTGGCACTGGGCCGGATCGATTTCGGAATAGCCCTCGGCATTGATAAAGGGAACGCCGAAGGGACAGGCGCGAACGCAGATCAGACAGGCTGCGCACATCGTGCTGTCGACCCTGGCCGAGGCGGCGCCGAGATTGATCGAATCCTGGGCCAGCAGAGTCTGGGCCCGGGAAGCGGCGGCACGGGCCTGCACCAGAGACTCACGGATCGATCTCGGCGAGTGGGCGGTGCCGGCCACGAAAAAGCCGGGTACGGCCATATCCACCGGTCGCAGCTTGACATGATCCTCGAGAAAATAGCCGTCATGGGTACGCTGCAGCTTGAAGACCATGGCCAACTCCTCGGTGGAATCCTTGTCGGCCACCAGACCGGTACTGAGACAGAGCATGTCGACATCCACTTTCAACTGCATTGCCAGAATCGGATCGGTAAAGCTCACTTCGATCGCCTCTTCCGTCTCCCTGATTTCCGGCTTACAATCGACATCGTAACGGACAAAGACCACGCCCTTTTCCCGGGCCAGCTGATAATATTCCTCCTGGAAGCCGTAGGTACGCAGATCCCGGTAGAGTACGAATACCTGGAGCTCGGGATTGATCTCCACCATTTTCAAAGCATTCTTCACCGCATTCTGGCAACAGATCCGCGAACAGTTGGGATTGTCGCCCTCGCGCGAACCGACGCACTGGACCATCACCACATTCTGCCAGGCCCGTACCCGCTCCGGATCTTCGTCGAGCAGAGTTTGTACCTCCAGCTGAGTGGCGACCCGGTCGCTTTTCCCCAAGAGGTACTCGTCGGGCCGGTTCGGCCGGGCGCCGGTGGCCATGATGGTGACACCGTGCTCGACCTGGCGGTAGAACATCTGTTTGCCGACCTGCATACCGGTCTTGAACATGCCCGGCATGCCCGTGTGGTCGACGATGATCGCCCCTTTGATAACCTCGATGTTGTCATGGGCCTCCGTCTCCTCGCTCAGCGAGTCGACCAGAGCTTGAATATCATCGCCCTCCAGGGTTTTTTTCAATGATCTGGCAATACCGCCCAGGGAGAAAGTTTTTTCCACCAGATAGACCTTGAATCCCTGTTCGGCCAACTCCAGAGCCGCGGTCATGCCGGTAACACCGCCGCCCACCACCAGTACGCCTTTGTTCATGGGCAGGCTGTGTTCGGAAAGCGGTCTCGAGACGGTTACCGCCGCCACGGCCATTCTGATCAGATCTTTGGACTTTTTGGTGGCCTCGGCAGGATGCAATCCATGGACCCAGGTAGACTGGTCGCGAATATTGGCCATTTCCAGCAGATATTTGTTCAGTCCCGCCCGGCGGACCAACTCCTGAAACTTGGCCTCGTGGGTGCGCGGCGAGCAACCGCCGATGACCACTCGGTTAAGGCCGCCTTCGACGATGGCCTCCTTGATCTGTTGCATCGATTCCCGGCTGCAGCCATGGCCCTTGGCTTCACTCACTGCTACATGAGGCAGGCCGGAGGCAAAACGGACAAGCTCCTCGACGTCAGCGACAGCACCGATGTTTTCACCGCAGTCACATATGAAAACCCCCACTTTGGGCTCTTCGCCGCTGACATCTTTTTCCACAGCGAGTGCACTTTCCTCACTCACGGAGGCGGAAGGCGCAATATCCTTGGCCGCCATGCAGGCGGCGGCACTGGCCTGGACCATGGTTTCCGGTATGTCTTTGGGTTCCTGGAGGGTGCCGCAGACGTAGATGCCGTCTCGTGATGTCGCCACTGGATTGAACCCCTGGGTCACCGGAAAATCGTTGCTGTTGGTTTCAAGACCGAGCTTTGCCATGAGGGCGCGAACGTCTTCTGCCACCCTGAAGCCGGTGGAGAGCACCACCATATCGTATTTTTCCGTAATCTGGCTGGCATTGCCCTCCAGGGTGTAGGAGAGCTGCAGCTCATCTTCGCCCTCGGCGGTGAGAATCGAGTGCGGACGACTGCGGATAAAGCGGATGCCGAAATCGTTTCTGGCCCGCTGATAATACATTTCATAGTCTTTGCCGAAGGTGCGCATATCCATGTAGAAGATGGTTGTTTCGATATCTTCCTGGAATCGCTCCTTGGTGACCATCGCTTCCTTGAGAGCGAACATGCAGCAGGCGCTGGAGCAGTGCGATCCCGCACCTTTCTGAATACCGCGAGATCCGATGCACTGAATCCAGGCGATTTTTTTCGGCTTTTCACCGTTGGAAGGTCTGAGCAACCTGCCGCCGGTGGGCCCGGAAGCCGAAAGAATACGTTCATATTCGAGGCTGGTGACCACATCCGCCTGGCTGGCATAGCCCAGGTAGTCGAGATGGCTGGGATTGAACAGTTCGGCGCCGGCGGCCAACACGACGGAGCCGACACCCGCCTCCCAGTTTCTGCCGATATCATCGGGTTCGATCGCCCCTGCCGGACAGATCTTGACCAGGGCTTCAACGTCTTGGCATTTTGCCAGATCAATGGAATAGGCCTGGGGCGTCGCCTGGGGATACCGCATGCAGGTTGGCGCCCGATGGTCGAGACCGGGAGTGAAACGTACGCACTCGGGGAAGGCCTTGTAGCACTCACCGCAGGCCGTGCATTTATCGAGATTTATATAGCGTGGTTCGGTGCGCAGCACGGCGGTGAAATCTCCCTTGTCGCCGCGGATGTCCACAACTCTGGTCATTGCCTGCAGCTCAATATGCTTCTGTCTTCCTCCCTCGGAAAGATTGGGAGAAATCGTGCAAAGATCGCAGTTGTTGGTGGGAAAGGTCCTGTCAAGCTGGGTCATCAGACCGCCGATATTGGAGTTGGTATCCACCAGAATGACATCTCTTTCAGCTTCGGCAAGATCGAGAGCCGTGCGGATGCCACCGAGGCCGCCGCCTACGACGAGCACCCTGCTGCTGGCCGGAAGTGTCTTTGTATTTTCCATTTCTACCTTCTTCGTTACAGATTAAAGGGTATGTCTCTACTCTGAGGATCGCTCTTAGATTGCAGCCACGTCGAGTATCTCCGGAAGCTTGTGCTCCCAGCCGAGGGTCTGGATTTTGACGCCTTGAGCCATGGTCTTCATAGCTGCCACCGTTTCTCCGGCGATTTTGATCCCTTCCAGCTCCCGGTCAGAAGATTTTCTGATACGGCGGATAAGCTCATCGGAAATGTCAGCACCCGGTTCACTGTTGGCGATATACTGGGCGATGGCCAGAGACTTGAGGAGAAAGACGGTGGGGATAATCGGTACCCCGAGTCCCTTGGCCTTCTCCATGAAGGCCGCGAAACGCTCAGTATCAAAAACCGGCGGCGTGATGATAAAGGAAGCACCGGCCTCGATTTTTTTGGCGGCAAGCTCCAGTTCTTTTGCCAGCTGCTTGTCGTTCTCACAGGGAGCTATGGTGCAGCCGGTGGTAAAGGAGGGAACGCCGTCGAGCTCGAATCCTTCCATGTCCTTGCCGGAGGCCAGTGTCCGCAGCCCTTCAAGCAGCTCGACCTCATCAATATCAGTGACCCTCTGAGCCTCACGATGGTCGCTCTGGTCCATGTCTTCGCTGTGAACGACGACGATATTGCTGATACCCAGTACATGGGCGGCCATGGCATCGCCCTGCAGGGCCAGGCGGTTGCGGTCCCGCGTGTACATGTGGATAATGGTTTCGATGCCTTCCTGGCGCATAAGCACGCCGCCGGCCAAAGCGCTCATACGGACGATGCCGTTGTCCATATCGGGAACGATGATGGCATCCACCCGGCCCTTGATGCGACGGGCGTCGTTCACCAGTCTGGCGATATTAACGCCCTTGGGAGTATGCATCTCAGCCAGTACGACAAATTCCTTCGATGATAATTTTTTCTGCAAGCTCATGGTGTATTGTTCCTCCAAGTCAGAGATGTCATTTTCCCCCTCTCTCCTAGTTAAAACAGGGCGGTTTCAGGATGGAAAACATCGACGTCTTTTAAATCCTCGCCGAGATATTCTCTCTCGTTCGGGCCCAGTATGCCCAAAGAGAGACAAATAAGCGTCCAGAGATGTACCGTATTGTAGGTTCCACCATAGTGATGGGCGATATCATGCACCTGGGCGTGGCAGTTATGGCAGCCGGTGATGCAGTAATCAGCGCCGGTTTCTAGTATCTGGTCGAACTTGAATTTGCCATAGGCCCGGCGTTCATCGGTATAACCGGACTGGAGGAAACCTCCGCCGCCGCCGCAGCAGTAGTTATTCGACCTGTTGGGCGTCATCTCAATAACATTGTCGGCACCGACTACCGATCTGACCACAAAGCGCAGGTCTTCGGCAACCGCTTCACCGTAGCCCTTACGGATGATCTGGCAGGGATCCTGGATGGTGAACTTGATCTTCCGTTCTCTGTTCCAGTCGGCGTTGACCTTCAGTCTGCCCTCCCGGATCCATTTGGCGTAGTACTGGTAGATGGAAGCTACCTCGAATTTGTGCTCGATGTTGAATTTTTTCAGCCCGGACCGGACTGCAAAGGTGATGTGTCCTCACTCGGTATTGAGAAAGACCTTGCACCCCAGATCGTCGGCCTGTTTCGCCGACACCCTGGTGACATGTTCCCAGCATTCATTATCGGCCAGGA
>CAKZOA010000134.1 GCA_937132035.1 uncultured Desulfobulbaceae bacterium
CCTGCAGCTCCTGCAGGAAATTTTCTCAGAAATTCAGAGAGAAACTAAATAGTATTGCCAATTCCGCCCGAAGTTGCTAAAAGTTTTACTTTTACACATCGTCATCGGTAGCCTTAGCCCCAATATTTCACGAGGTAAAATGGCCTGCCCGCCAAGAAACGGCCTGTGTCAGCCACTCCCGGAGTATGCCAAGCACCGAGGCGACAATATGGACATCAGAGTGTTTCCATCCGCCCGGAGGGGAAAAATTGCAGTAATCAGTATTCTTTTCTCAGGTAAATACTGACAGATCATCCCTTCTCTAAGATGCTTTTTCGTTTTGATTTGTATGCATACATACTGATATGTCATCCATTTTTTTCGAATTCTATAGGGGGAGCCAGCCTCCCGCTTTTTTGGGCCCAAAAAAGTATTCCACGACCCTCTGCTCGAAGCAAATCGTTTTATGAGTATTCAGAACAGCACATTCCAGCGGAATGACATCGTCCTACGGTTTGTCTTTATTTTTCTGCCTCTGGCTCTTTTCTTCGGCAGCCTGACCGTCATATTCTACTACAAGGACGTCTCCACCCAGCAGCTGGCGGTGGAAAAGAGTGAGCTATACAAGGTCAACTCTCAGATTAAAACCGCCCGCTCGAAATTTGAACATATCATCACCGACCTCCGATTTCTCGTCCTCCAGAGCGAACTCACCGCCTATCTCGAAAATCACGATGAACAGACCCTGACCAGGCTGATTGAAGAGCTGCTGCGCTTTTCGCGTATAAAAAACATCTACGACCGGATTCAGTTCATAGATGACCGGGGGGCCCTGAAAATCCGCATCGACAGTAGTGACGGCTCTGTAATTGCCACGCACAACGGGACGCCGGGCGCAAGCATTCAGGACCATTTTCGCCACGCCATGCGATTGCCGGAAGCCGCTGTCTTCATCTCTGCCTTCGACACCGGCGGCGTGGAAACAGACGTCAGCTCTGGCAAGAAGGTAGTTCGTTTCAGTATGCCGGTGATGGACTCGATGAAAACTCCCCAGGGGATCATCGTTCTCAACTATGCCATAACCGATTTGGTAGAAGATCTGCAGGCGGTGTCGACCAACTCACCGGGACAAACCATCCTGATCACTTCCCAGAGACAGTACCTCAATGAAGTTCCACCGACAGGAAAAGGTGTCGGAAACGCAAACGGAGGTCCCCTGCATCAGCTGCCGGCCGAGGAATGGGCGGCCATCCGCTCGGTGGAATCCGGCCAGTTCTACTCTGACAAGGGACTGTTGACCTTCGATACCTTTCATCCACTACCCTTGCCGACATCGGACGAAGACGCCCCCATCCAGACCTCCGCCGACAGCACCTATCTATGGAAAACCATCTCCTTCGTCCCCCAGAAGGTTCTCCAGGCGTGGCCCGAAAAGGTTCTCGGCCGCATTCTGCTGCTCTATGGTGTCTGCCTAGTTATAATCGCCATAAGTTCCTTCGTTCTGGCGCGCACCAGCGTCCGTCGCCGCAGAGCCGAAAAGGCCATGCGCGAAAACGAAGAGGAGCTGCGGGCCATCAACGAGGCCGCGGCAAATGCCATAATCGCGATTGACAACAATAAAAATGTTCTCCACTGGAACCCGGCGGCTGAACGGCTTTTTCAGTATACCGCCGAGGAGGTGGTCGACAGACCGATCACTTCGATCATTTCTCCCCCGAAGCACCAGTCGACGTTTACGAAAATATCGCGAAGATTCAAGATGCCGGTGGACACCGGCAGTATGGAAGCCAAGACCATTGAACTCTATGGATATAAAAAGGACGGCACCGAATTTCCTGTGGAGGTGTCCTTTTCCGCCTTTAAGAAGGGAGAACAGTGGCATACCGTCGGCATAATTCGGGACATTTCCGCCCGCCGCCAAATGGAAAAAGAGGTGCTCAGGGCCAATAAATTCGAGTCACTGGGGGTACTCTCCAGCGGTATCGCCCACGATTTCAATAATCTGCTTACCGCCATCATCGGCAATATTAATCTCGTCAGTAAGCTCTCGGGCACATCTTCTGACTCTCTCGATCTTCTCAAGAACGCCGAGAAAGCTGCTCGCCGGGCCAAGGCGCTCACCCAGCAGTTGCTTACCTTTTCCAAAGAAGGAATGCCGGTCCGCAAGACCGTCGCCATCGATCGTCTGGTACGCGATTCCGTGGAGTTCGCCCTGCACGGTTCCCCTGTTACCAGCAGTTTCGATATTGCAAATGATCTCCTTCTCGTTGATATTGACGCCAGCCAGATCGGCCAGGTAATCCAAAATATCGTCACCAACGGCCGCCAGGCCATACGAGACAGCGGTGCCATTCATATCAGCTGCAGTAATGTCGACCCTGCCCGGGTTGCTGCACTGCCGACCAAGGTCAACGGCAAGTTCATTCAAATCGCCATCAGTGACACTGGCCACGGCATCCCAACTAAACACCAGGGAAAGATTTTCGAGCCCTATTTCACCACCAAGGATCACGGCAGCGGCCTGGGATTGACGATCGCCGCCTCGATCATTCAGCGCCATGATGGGTTTATCACCTTCGATTCAGCTGAAGACCGCGGCTCGACCTTCAGGGTCTACCTTCCCGCAGCCGTCGATCAGCATCCCGACAGGGAGCAGCAGAAACGCAAGGGGAAGGGGAAGAATTTCAAAATCATGGTGGTCGATAACGAGGAGATGCTACTCAACATTGCCGGCAGGATGCTGGTGCATCTGGGCCATGAATGCGTCTGCGCCAAAACGGCGCGTGAGGCACTGGGTATTTACAAACACCTCTGGAAGACCGGCGCTCCCGTTGACGGCGTCATCATCGATCTTACCCTGCCTGGCGGCATGGGCGGCAAGGAAACGGCCGGAGCGATCTTCGATATCAACTCCGAAGCCCGCATTATCGTCTCCAGCGGCTACTCCAACGACCCGGTCATGGTAGACTTCGATGAATACGGCTTCTGCGCGGCGATCGCCAAACCCTTCGACATGGATGAACTTGCGGAAGTGATCGAAGAAG
>CAKZOA010000135.1 GCA_937132035.1 uncultured Desulfobulbaceae bacterium
TGTACAGCCGTATTGTTGATCCCCATGAACAGCTCGTTGCCGGTGAGATTGACCTCCATATATTCCCCAGGCGTAATTTCAAGCTGGGTCGGATGCCCGTCTCCCTGGTAGAAGATAGGCCATGTCGTAGAATCTGCAGGATCATAGGCTGCATCGCTGTAGGCGGTATTTTCGACGAATGGGACGGTATTTTCCTGATAACCTGCGAAAATAAATTTGCCGTCGACCATGCCGTTAGCCGAATCAAGAAGCTCTTCCTTGAGGAAGGATACTTCGTCGGCAAGAACGCCGAGATCCTGGACGTTGTTGGCCTCATTGATAGCGTTTATGCCTATTTCTTTGGCCCGCTGAAGGATATTTTCCACATGCTCGAGATGACCGTCGGTGGCCTGCATCTTGTCGAGGCTTACGCCCATGGTCTCCAGATAGCGCTCGGTGGTCCGCAGCTGGGTGCGGGTGGTCAGCACCGGGCGGATGGAGGCGGGATCATCGGAGGGGTTGTTGAGCTTGATACCGGTAGATCCCTGTATCCGCAAATCCTCAAGACGATTGGTGATACGGTCGAGATTGGTCTGGAGCATTCTATAGGTGGTGTTTTCGGTGACTTTCATAATCGTGGTCCCCTGGAGAAAAGGCGTCCTTGTCTGCGCTTATCGCTTGACGGTGAGCAGGGTCTGCATCATCTCATCGACGGTGGAGAGAAATTTGGCCGATGACTCGAAGCCTCGCTGATAGACGATAAGATCGATCATCTCCTCCTCGAGGGATACTCCTGTCAGGCCGTCGCGCAGGTTTTCAAGCTGGTTGACCGCATCTTGGGACCCTTCCAGATTCAGCTGGTTCTGGTTGGCGCGGATGCCGACGCGGGAGGTCATTTTCCCGTAGTAGGAGTTGAAGTCATCTATGCCGTCTACAAGATAGGTCTCGCCGATGTTGCTGATGGTCAAGGCATTGCGGTTATCGCCCGGGGCTACGGGGGTGGCGGTTGCCGCGGCCACCTGGTTGGAATCAGCCAGCACCACCGACATGCTGCGGGCGGCGTTGGCGTAGTCAGCGGGGACCGGAGCAGGCGGCGTGGTTGAAACTGCGGTCGGGCCTGAGAAAAAGCTGAGGCCGGTGCTGCCGTCAAGGCCGTAGCCGGAGGCATGATGAAAGTTGACCTGGCTGCTGATTTCGTAGGCGAGACGGTCGAGGTCTTCCTGCAGAGCGGGAATGAAATTGTCTCGCATATCGATGAGGCCGGCGAACTCACCACCGAGAAGATTCTCGTTTAAAGGCCGGACGACACTGCCGGCATGCAGTTCGAGGTTAAGGCTGGCGCCACTGGTATTGGCTTCGATGGACATGGGCTGGATTCCCTGTACCAGCGGCAGGCCCCCGGGTAAATTGACACTAAGCATGCCGTCGAGGTTTTCGTAGCTCTCCGCTCCCAGTGACGAGGCGAGATCATTGGCGAGCATGTCTCTTTTATCGCGGGCCGAATTGGCCATCTGACCGCGAATCTCGATATTGAAGATGGACTGGTTGAGCGAAGCGATTTCTTCGATCTGGGAATTCACCTCTTCGAGTTTGGAGACAATCGAATCGTTGATGTTTTCCTGGACGGTAAGCAGGTCGTTGGCTGTGTTATTGAAATTGGTGGAAAGCAGCTCGCCGCGCTGGATGACAATATCGCGCAGGACCAGGTCGGAGGGACTCGCCGACAGCTCTTGCCAGGAGTCGAAAAAACGATCGACATCGGTGGCTATATTTTCCTCAGTGATATTGAAAACTCGTTCGAGCTCGCTCAAGGACCGGGTCTGGCCGTCGAAGAGGCCGTATTCGACTACCTTGTCGCGCAGCTGATTTGTGACGAAGACGTCGTGATCGCGTTTGACATTGGCTACCTTGACGCCCTGGCCGATGAAAAAGTCGCCGAAGTTGACGGCGGGGTAGGTGGAGAGTTCGGCGCTCTGGCGGGAATAGCCCTCGGTGTTGACGTTGGAGATATTGTTGCCGACTATCTCTATCGACTTCTGGTTGACCTCGAGCGAGGTCTTGGCTGCGTTCAGCGCTGACGACAATCCTCCGCCCATTTCAGATCCTTCCTGAGAGCAATCTGCCGTTCACATTGGAACTGATAGTGCCGGCATTTGCGGAATAGGTTGATGACGAGGTTTTTTTTCCGAAAAACTCCATGGTTTCGCGAATCCAGCCGAGCGTCGATTTAAAAAGAAAGGCGTTTCTCCTGTTCTCGTGACGTACCTGGCTGGCGATATCCTTATCGACTTCGTCGAGATTGGTGACGTGGGCCAGAACGCGAAGCAACTCTTCTTTTTCCTTCATGGCGGCGTACATGCCGTCGATATTCAGGTTTATGGCCTCGTGCCTTTCGCGGACGATGGCATCCTTCAAGGCCAGAAGGTGCTCACGGGTCGTTCCGGCATGCATGGCTATTTCTCCTCAACGATGAACTGCAGCAGTGATGCAGCCACTTTCTTCAGGTCAGGCTGGTAGGAACCTTCGGCTACCTGTGCCTTGAGGGCCTCGACCTTGGCTGCCCTTTCGGCTCCCATGGTGGATTCGCCTTGTTTGGCCTTGTGCACGTCCTGCAGTACGGCAGAAAACTGCACCTGGTCGGTTTTCTGATTCGATTCGGCTTTGTTTCCCGGTTGCGACTTCTGTGCTTTTTTCAAATCACCTATCTGGCCGGGTCCGCCTACTCCAAAAAAATCAATACTCATATCATCACCCGATGTATTACGCTTTCACCGTGGCTTCGTCAGCCCAGGCGTCAAGCTTTTCCATTACTGCATCATAGGTATCGTATGAAATGTCGGGCAGTGCCCCCCCGAATGCTTCCAGGGCTTCGTTGAAGCCTTTTTCCACACCTTCCTTGATGGCCTCGAGCCTGGCGGGATCGCCGCCGGCTGCGCCTATGGCGAAGTCAACAATGCGATCGGAGGTTTGGGCAACACCGAAATAGCCATCTTCGGCTACCAGTTCCTGTGCTTCCTCCTGGCTGATTTCGCCAATATCCATGGTTGTATCGCCGGTGGCGACGACGGCATCGATACCTTGCTCCTTGAGCATAGTTGTAACAAGTTTACGCAGCATTTCATAGCTTTTATCAGCTGTTTCAGTAACGGAGAGCGAGCTCGAATAGGTGGAATGTGTTGTTGAACTCTGTCGTAAACTGATCGTGTCTATGGATGCAGATGCAGATTTTGCAGACGGATGTGTCTGCAGGTGAGGCAGGGATGGTTTTCCTGCAATGTTTGCGGTCTGGGGTATCTGGTTCATCTGATTCATCGCTGCTGGTGTCATTGTGCCGCCTCCGTGCGTTGTTACCATGGGTGCTTACATGCTTCCATGCATGTGCACGCTGTGAAACATTTTTTTTTCTTCTGCCTTTTATATCGACAGTCCGCAGAAAAAACTTTAGGAAGAATTATATGTCGGCAGGAGATGAAAAAAGGAGTACGTATTGTCGAAAAGTTCGTGATGCAGGAAAGAAGGGCAGACGTACCGCCGCCTCAACTGGTGGCGGTACATATCTATATGTGGAAAATATCAGCGTACGGAATCCTTGAGCTGATCGTACATTGCCTCGCCGATGCCCATGCCGTCGCCGGCCGCCGCTTCTTTGGCCATTTCCATATCAAGCATTTCCTGATACATTTTCTCTGAGAAGGACTTTTTTATGAGACCGCCGTCGGGGACGTTCTTGCGCATGGACTTATACACTTCGAGTATATACATGGCCTCGAAGTCCCGGGTGGACTGACGCAGCTGCTTGAGGTTCTTGGATTTCGCCGGTGCGGGCGGTTCAGAACCCGACTGAGTGATGGCCCGGGTGGCCTGCGGATCTATGTATACATTCATAACGCTTTCTTGGTTAGAGAATAACAAGTTCGCCGTGCATGGAGCCGGAGGCCTTGATCGCCTGGAAGATGGCGATAAGATCGCGCGGCGTAGCGCCGATGGCGTTCAAGGCGGTGGCTATATCGCCGATGCTGACATCTTTGGGCATGTCGAGCACCGTCAGCCGGCCTTCTTCTTCGATTACCTCGAGGGAGGTCTCTTCAACCACCGCCGTCTCTCCTTCAGCCAGGGGATTTGGCTGAATGACCTCCGGCGTCTCCTTGATGACCAGGCTGAGATTACCGTGGGAGACCGCCACTGTCGAAAGTTTGACATCCTTGCCGATGACGATGGTGCCGGTACGTTCGTTGACTACTACGCGGGCCACGGCATCGGAGTCAATTTCTATTTTCTCGACACTGGCAATAAAGCCGACGATATTGTCTCTGTTCTCAGCTGGGATATCTATCAGCACCGTACCGGAATCATGTGGAAAAGCGGTGTTCTCGCCGTAGAGTGCGTTTATCGATTCGCTCATTCTCGAGGCGGTGGTGAAATCGGCAAAATTGAGCTGGTAGGCAAGCTTGCCGTTGCCGCCGAGGTCGACCGGAACGTTTTGTTCGACGATGGCGCCGTTGGAGATTCTGCCCACGGTCGGATGGTTCTTCTGGGCTTTGGCGGTCTTACCGCCGAAACTGAAGGCACCAATGGTCAAAGCACCCTGGGCTACAGCATAGACATTGTTGTCGGCGCCTTTCAGCGGCGTCATGAGAAGCGTACCGCCGGCAAGGCTTTCGGCATCGCCCATGGAGGAAACCTGCACGTCAATGAGACTGCCGGGGCGGGAAAAGGCCGGCAGCGATGCCGTGACCATGACGGCGGCGGTGTTTTCTATGCGGATATCGTCAAGATCGTTGGGATTGATGGATATACCGCTTCTGACCATCATGTTGTAGATGGCCTGCCGGGTAAAAGCGGTGCTGTTCATGTCGTCGCCGGTGCCGTTAAGGCCGGTCACAAGTCCATAGCCGATAAGCTGATTGGGACGAACGCCGTAGAGGTTGGCGATATCCTTGATGCGGGCGGAGGAGGCCTCTTTGAACGTGAAGCAGGCAATCACAAGAAAGAGAAATATGCTGAGAAAATTGCGGGATTTCATAAGTGTCACCGGTGGTCTGCGATCATTTTAAAAGGGCCAGACATAATCTACGGCTCTACCGAGCCAGCCCGCTTCCTGCTTATCGGCAATAACTCCCTTGCCGGTGTAGGAAATCCTGGCATTGAGGATTTTTTCCGAATCAATGGTATTGGCCGAGGTTATATCTACAGGCCGAATGATGCCGGTAATGTAGATTATCTGCACCTCGTTGTTGACCGTCACCTCTTTGCCGCCACGGATTTTTAAATTTCCGTTGGAGTATCTGCCCACCACCTGGGTGGTAAGCGAGGCGGAGAGATTATCGGTGCGCACCGTCCTGCCGCTGCCGTCGAAGGAATTGGAAACGTTGGCATTGATCAAATTTGTCAGGTCGAGGTTATTGTTGGCAATTATATCGCTATTTTCCAGCCCGAGGAAATTGGGCATGCCGGCGTTCCAGTTGGATGATTTATCTGTTGACGTCGTCGCCTCCTTGGTGGCGCTGGCTTGTTCGGAGATGGTGACGGTGACGATATCGCCGATATTTTCGGCTTTGTGGTCGGCAAAAAGAGAGTCGCTGCGCCCTGACCACAGGGAGCCGTTCTGGCGCGGTTCGTTGGTGTAATCCTTTATCTCTTCAAGCGGTTCGGGGATTTCGGTTACTCCGCTATAATTGGCTCCTGAACAGCCGCTGAGAATGAGCAGCAGAAGGAGAAGGGCATATCTTTTCATGTTATATTCTCACCTCCACAATGCCGGGTGCTGTCACCAGGCAGTGTATGAGCTTGTTGGAACTGGCGTTTTGCACCCGTATGATTTCACCGTGTTTGCCGTCGGATCTGGCGATGCCGGTTGCTGTAATATGCATATTGGCCTGGCTGAGGACTATTTTCACCAGCTGCCCTTTCCTGACCAGGGGCGGGATTTCCACATCCGATACGCTCAGAACGCTCTGGGCGCGCATCGAGTGCTTCAGTCTTTTGCCGAGGACGGTGCGGAGATCGGTGCAGGGCTGGGTATATTCGGTCAGGTCCCTGATGGTGGTCGCCGTATTGGCGGAAGAGAGAATCGTACCCCGGGCCAGAGAGTTGGTGACAATGACCACCTCGGCCAACGCCTGCAAATCTCCTGTGATGGAGAGGTTTTCCTCGACCTTGCCGTCCACCCGCAGGATGAGGGTAAAGCGGGAGCTCTCCAGCAGTGATGGATTTGAGGGGATAACCTCTATGTCAAGTGTTCCTTTGGGGAGTATCAGGGGCAAAGGCAGCGATCGTGGCTCGAAGCGGAGTTGGGCCTGTGGCAGGCTGTTCTGCTTTTGCTGCAGATAGCCCTGGATGGCTGCCAGCAGCGTAGTGGTTGCCACCTGCTGACCCTCGCGGGTGACGGCGACAACGCTCGAACCGGACCAGAGTGTATACCTGGAAAGAGTGGTCTTGCGCAGAATTTCCTTTTGAATATTGACGGCGTTGAGAAATAACGATTCCCCCGGTTCGGGGGCCCTGGCGATTATCTTTGAGGCCAGGGCTTCGGTGAGCTGGTTCTGTTCGTCGAACCCGGCTACGTCGCCGAAGGTGATAAAATCGGTGGTGACCGCTACCTCCTTCTTGAAGGTGATCTCAAGGGCGGCAGCAGGTACGGCGATAACCGCTGCGGCGATGAGCAGCAGCAGGAGGAGGAGGAAAAAGCGCTTCATAACTACACCAGCTGGTTGGTTGTCTGCATCATTTCATCCGAGGTCTGGATGGATTTCGAGTTAATCTCGTAGGCCCGTTGGGCGGTGATGAGATTGGTCAGTTCCTGGACGATGTTGACATTGGAACCCTCGAGAAAGGTCTGGATAAGAACACCATACCCCTCGTCGCCGGGTTCGCCGATCGCCGGAGGACCCGAGGCGGTGGTTTCGACTAAAAGGTTGTCACCGGTAGAGGAAAGACCGGCGGCGTTGATAAAAAGTGCCAGCTCCAGATTGCCGATCTCGGTGGCATCGGTCTCGCCGGCGAGCACGGCGCTAACTACCCCTGTCTCGCTGATATTGATCCGGTTGGAACCCTGGGGAATGGTCAGTGCCGGCAGCACGGTATAGCCGTTGGAGTTGACGATGGTACCGGTGCTGTCGAGTTTGAAGGCGCCCGCCCGGGTATAGCCGGTATCGCCGTCGGGGAGTTCAACTTGAAAGAACCCCTGGCCGTCGATGGCTACATCCAGTTCGTTTTCGGTACCGATCAGCTCACCCTGGCTGAATATTTTGGTTACAGACGCCGGACGCACGCCAAGGCCCACCTGAATGCCTGTGGGTGACTGAGTTTCAGCAGAGGTGGGACTGCCGGGGACGGTGAGTGTTTCATAGAGCAGATCCTGAAAGGTATTGATCGATTTTTTGAACCCCGTGGTGCTGACATTGGCCAGATTGTTGGAAATGACATCAATGTTCAACTGCTGGGAATTCATACCGGTGGTGCCGGTGTAAAGTGAACGAATCATCGTCTCTCCTGCGGGTTGAAAGAGTCGCTCTAGGCGAGTGTACCCAACTCTTCGAGTTTTTCGCCTAGCCGCGAATAGCCTTCGAGAACATTATGGTAGGCCTGAAATAGTCTATTGTCATAGAGCATTTTCGTCATCTCGTTGGTCATGTTGACATTGGATACCTCCAGGCTCCCCTGAGCGATGGAGAAGTCAGCCGCTGGAATCTCCAGCGCACCTGGTTCGAGCGAAAAGGCCGTCTCGCCCTGCCGCCGCAGCAGCGATCGATCGGCGACATCGACGACGGCGAGCTGGGCTATGGTTGTCGTTTCACCATTTTCGTCGACGGTGTAGACAAAGCCGTCTGTATCGATGCTGATTTTGGTTATATCCACCCGGTCGATGATGATCTCGCCGTCGCCTGCCCCCAGCACCGGCATACCGTTATCGCTGAGCAGCCTGCCGTCCTGACCGACGACGAAATTCCCTTTGCGCGTCAACAGGTCGCCTTCAGGGCTGCGAATCTTGAAGAAGCCGTTGCCGTTGATGGCCAGGTCGAAGGGATTGGCGGTTTCCTTGAGCGGGCCCTGGGAAAAATCGGTGTAATTCCCTTTGACACGATTATAGTTGATGCCTTTTGTCTCGTCGGTCTGCCGCTCACCTCTGAGCATGGCTTCGAAACTCATGCGGGCCTTTTTGTAGCCGATGGTGCTGACATTTGCCAGATTAGCCGAAACGTTGGCCATATTCTGTTCACGTGTTATGGCGCCGGAAAGGGCGCTGAATTTTCCTGAAACCATAGTTCCTCGCTGTTACTGGTGGTGTTTTTTAGGTATTTTTATATCGGAAGCCAGAGCCCGCTTCTTTAGGCCGGAAGCAAGAAAGATACAGGGAAAAACACCGCTCATTGTCTGCTGAGCTGCGCCAGGGCCACAAGCTGATCGGCCTCCTGCGGAGAGATGGCCAGGATCGAGGCAATTTCAAGTGAATCGATACCTTTGCCGGCCAGGGAGTGGACATACTGGTATCTTTCCGGGGGCCGAATCGTCTGGGTTGATCGGCCGGCGCCGATTCGCGGATGCTGCATCTTGGTCGTCAACTCTGCCTGGCTGAGATCGGCTTTGAAGCTCTGGAAACGCTTTTCAACCTGGCGCAGTTTTTCGTTCTCAAACGACAGATTCTGCGAGCATTCCTGACTGGCCGACAGTTTCTGTTCCAGGTTGAAGATGGTTCTGGTGAGATAGATAGAGCGTACAGTGGCGATTATAAGAATTACAAGCGTCAGTGACAGAAGCATTTCCGTATAGGTTAGCGCCATAATTGCCGTCCTCCGGCGGATAATTTAATGCAGTTTGAGGCGTGCTTTGTTCTTGAGATTGATGAGTGCCTGGCTGTGCAGCTGGGAAATCCGGCCTTCGGATACGCCCAAAACTTCGGCGATTTCCTTCTGCGTCAGTTCTTCGTAGTAGTAAAGCGAGACGACCAGCCGCTCCTTTTCGGATAACTCCGTAAGGACATCGGCTATGATACCTGCCATTTCACTGTTTTCGAGAATATCAACAGGCGAGGTGTTTTCGCTGGTGTCGACAAGCGAGTCGATAAACTGACGCCCTTCATCGGAATGGTCGAGGGCTTCATGCAGACTGACACAGCCCAGATGAGAGACCTGGCCGAGCAAATCCTGATACTCTTCAAGCGACAGCTCCATTTCAGCAGCCATCTCTTCTTCTGTTGGTGTCCGGCCCAGTTTGTTCTCAAGCACTGCCATCGTCCGTGACACCCGGTTCTGCTTGTCCCTCAGAGTTCGCGAAAACCAGTCGAGCTTACGCATTTCATCGAAAATAGCTCCACGGATGCGGTATTCGGCAAAGGTTCTGAAGAGGATGTTCTTCGAGGTGTCAAATTTGTTGGCCGCATCGATCAACCCCATCATGCCGGCACTACGCATATCGTCTCGGTTCATGAAAGAGGGAACCTGCGTTGACATGCGACCGACGAGGATGTCAACCAGCTCGAGGTTTTCCCTGATCAGTTTTGATTTATCCTCACTGTACTGGGGTTTCGGATAGATCATAGAATTATCCCTTGTTGCCAAGATGAAGAAGTTTTTTCCAGAAAAACTGGAGGTTGCCCTTCGGCTGGCTCATAGTCTTCTCGGAAGAGAGCCTTTTGGCCAGGGACGAGTAGGCTCCGGCTATGACGGAGTTGGGGTGGAGATCAACAAATACCCGCTGTTTGCGAATGGCTTCGATCATCTGTTTGTCGCTGGGAATGGAGCCCAGGTAGTCTATGGAGATGTCAAGGTAACGATTGGCGACCATGGTCAGTTTGCGATAGACATCGAGCGCCTCCTCATCGTTGTGTATCTGGTTGACGATGAGATTGAAGTGTTTTTCGTGATATTGGGTGGACAGAAGCTTCATCAGCGCATAGGCATCGGTGATGGCCGTGGGCTCAGGGGTGGTGACCACCAGTATTTCCTGAGCGGCCGTGTTGAAATAGGTGACATTCTCGGAGATTCCGGCTTCGGTGTCGATGAGGACGAAATCAAAGTTGTCGTGCATGGTGTCGAGGCTGTCGAGCAGGTGCATTTTATGATGCCCGTCAAGCCGGGTAAAGTTCTGGATCCCTGAGCCGGCTGGAAGAATTTTAATGCCGTAGGGACCCTCCACCATGATCTCCTCAAGGGTATATTCTCCAGAGAAGAAGTGGTTGAGATTGTATTTTGGCGCCAGTCCGAAGACCACGTCGACATTGGCAAGTCCCAGGTCGGCATCAAGTATCAGTACCGATTTACCCATCTTTGCCAGAGTAACCGCCGTGTTGGCCACTACTGCTGTTTTGCCGACCCCCCCCTTGCCGCTGGTTATGGAGTAGACACGGGTATAGGCGCCGTCTCCCCCCTCGCCGACGACAGCGGGTTTGCCTGTATTCAAAGCTCGCAGAGTCTGGGCCTGGTCTGATGGAGATTGTGCGTGATTATTCATGTACGATTCCGCCTGCATATGGAAGAATAAGATGTGCCACCTGTTTTTTGTCAGCTTCGAGAATATCTTCGGGGACCCTTTGGCCGTTAGTGAGATAACTCAACGGTTTGCCGGCGTGTACCTGCATGTTGAGGAGAACCCCGAGTGTGGTGCATTCGTCGATTTTGGTAAAGATGGTGCCGTGAACAGGCACCTGCTCAAACTGAGCGAATATTTTTATAAGCTCATTATCACGAGTAGTTGCCGAAAGGACAAGATAGTTTTCAATATCCAATTCGGGAGTGAAGTAGCTCTGTATCTCCTCGATGCCGAGGCTGTCCTGAGGGCTGCGGCCGGCGGTATCTATGAGAATCAGTTCTTTGTCCCGGTGCTTATCGAGAGCCTCGATGAGCTGTTGCGGCGTTATGACAACCTCCACAGGCAAATGCATTATCTCACCGTAGACCTTCAGCTGCTCCACGGCGGCGATTCTGTAGGTGTCAACGGTGATAAAAGCAATGGAGTTGGATTTTTCCGCCAGGTATTTGGCGGCTATTTTGGCCAGTGTGGTTGTTTTGCCGACTCCGGTCGGACCGATCAGCGCCATCCTTTTCTGTGTGCTTATAGATCTGAAATCGGGGGTATTCACCGTCAGGATGTCCTCAAGGGTATCGTGGAGAAAGGAGTATATCTTCCGGTCATCGAGCAGATCGGCCTCTTCAAGCTTTTCTCCGGCGAAATTGGCTAGTATTTTTACCGTGTTGTTGTCGATGTCTTTGGAGAGGAGTATATCTTCGATGGGGGTCGAAGGCCGGTTGGCACGCAGCTTTTTTTCGAGGCTGTGCGCTCGAGGGGGAGCTTCGGCCTGCCGGACCTGCGGTTGAGAACCGATGCGCGAGATTTCACCAGCCAGTGTTTTGACCATGTCTTTGAGTTCGTCCAGTTCCCGGCGCGAGGAAGAGTCCATGGAAGAGCCTGCGGGCGGCTGGGGCGATTCGGCATTCGCAGGCGGATCAGCGGGGACGGGCGATGAGGGTTGCGGCAGCGGGGGACTGGTGTCCGTGTGATTCTGCTGGTATACTCTGCTGGCCCGCGAGCGTGCGGCGTCCGGACGGGTGGTTTTTTCCTCAGGCCATTTGCTGTCGATGGCTGCGGTGATTTCCAGGTGCTGTTTGCCAAGCCGCCCCATTCTGCCGTTTTTGATTGTACGGGTGGAAAGTATAAGCGCGTCCGGCCCGAGTTCGCGGCGTACTTGCCTTAAACCTGAGGCCATATCTTCGGCTTCGAAAACTTTAACTTGCATTGATCGTCACCGTTCCTAAAGATTTCACCTTAAGATTGGGGGCTATCTCATTGTGGGAGATAACCGCTAATGCAGGATAGTATCTCTCCGTCAGACTGCGGACATGCGGACGTATCTGCGGGGCGGCAAGCAGGGTGGGCTGTTGTCCGCCCTGGAAGGCATTGCTGGTTTCACCAATGGAGTCGAGGATTTTCTGGGCCGTCTGTGGATCGATGGAGAGGTAACTGCCCTGTTCACGGTGCTGAATTGACTGCTGGATGGTATCTTCAATATTTTTCGAAAGGGTGATCAGGGGAATGACCCCGTTTTCCTCAAGCTGGGAGCAGATGGTTCTTGAAAGAGCGTGGCGAACGTATTCGGTGAGAATGTCGGTGTCCTGCGTTGCCGGGGCCCAATCGGCCATGGTCTCGAGGATGGTACGCAGATCTCTGATGGAAACCCCTTCCTTTAAAAGATTCTGGAGAATCCGCATGATCGTCCCCAGGGAAAGGACACTGGGGACCAGCTCTTCGACCAGCTTCGGGTAGGTCTTGAGCAGGTTGTCTAAAAGGTTCTGCACTTCCTGTCTACCGATTAGCTCATGGGCGTGTTTTTTTATTATTTCGGTGAGATGGGTGGTCATGACCGTGGTACAGTCGACCACCGTGTAGCCAGCAATCTGTGCTTTTTCCTTTTTATTCTCGCTTATCCAGATGGCCGGCAGACCGAAGGCCGGCTCAACGGTATCGATGCCTGCGATCTTTTCGGTGACGATGCCAGGATCCATGGCCATGAAGTAGCCGGGCAGGATTTCGGATTCGGCAACCCGTACGCCCTTGAGGGCGACGGTGTATTGATTCGGATTCAATTGCAGATTGTCCTTGATATGAATGGGCGGGACGATAAAACCGTTATTCATGGCAAACTGCTTACGAATGGATTGAATACGGGTTAAGAGTTCGCCGTCCTGATTGGCATCGACAAAAGGTATGAGGCCGTAGCCTACCTCGAGTTCGAGCAGATCGATGTTGAGCATTTCCTCGTAATTTTCTTCCCTGCGGACCGGGGCCGCCTCTTTGGTCTCCGGCGGCAGGGCTTCTTCTCGGGCTTTTTTCTGATCAAGATAGTAGCCCAGCAGCCCCAGGGAAATGGAGAGGGTGAGAAAGGGAAAGAACGGCAGGCCTGGAACCAGCGCAAAAACGAGGAGTATGCCGGCTACCACCCAAATGGCCATGGAATAATGGGTAAACTGGGTGCGCAGGTCGGTGCCGAAATCTTTTTCGCCGGTTGCCCGGGTAACCAGCAGACCGGCAGAGGTTGAGATGATGAGCGCCGGGATTTGACCAACAAGGCCGTCGCCGACGGTGAGGATGGTGTAATTCTGGGCAGCTTCGGCGATCGGCATGCCTTTTTGCAGAACACCGATGACAAAACCGGCACCGATATTGACCAGTGTGATGATGATGCCGGCAATGGCATCACCCTTGACGAACTTTGAGGCACCGTCCATGGCGCCGTGAAAGGAGGCCTCGTTGCTGATTTCCTCCCTGCGTTTACGCGCCTGGTCTTCATCGATCAAACCGGCGTTGAGATCGGCATCAATGGCCATTTGCTTTCCGGGCATGGCATCAAGGGTGAAACGGGCGGCGACCTCAGCAACTCTGCCAGCGCCCTTGACGATGACCATGAAGTTGATGAGCACGAGAATGGTGAAGACAACGATGCCAACCACATAGTTGCCGCCCACGACAAATTGGCCGAATGACTGGATGACGGATCCCGCAGCATCGGCGCCCTGGTCGCCTCGCAGAAGAATCAGTCTGGTGGAGGCGACGTTGAGGGCGAGTCGAAAAACCGTCGCTGTGAGGAGAATCGACGGGAAAATGGAAAACTCGACGGCCTTGACGGTATACAGCGTTATGACCAAGATGAGCAGGGCCAGGGTGATATTCATCGACAGCAGGATATCGAGCAGAAGCGGCGGCAGCGGGATGATCATGATCATCAGAATCGACACGAGTGCCAGTGAAGCGATGATATCGCTTTTACCCAGCAGTGCCTTCAGCTGATCCGTAGTGATTCTGTTTCGCAGGCTTGATATTTCCATTAGCTGCTCGCGCTCTTCAGTGAGTAGACATGGGCCAGTATTTCAGCCACCGCCTTGAATAATTCTTCGGGAATGGTCCCGCCGAGTTCAATATTATGCAATAAGCGGGCCACTGGAGGATTTTCAACAATTGACACATTGTTTTCGCGGGCCAGCTTACGGATATTCATGGCGATGATCCCGGATCCCTTGGCGACGACGACCGGTGCGTTCATTTCCTTGGCATCGTAGCGAATTGCCACAGATATATGGGTTGGGTTGGTAATAACCACATCGGCCTCGGGAACCTCGGCCATCATTCTGCGTCTGGCCATCTGTCTCTGAATCGAGCGTATCTGCGATTTGACATGAGGATCGCCCTCTGTTTCCTTGAATTCCTCCTTGACCTCCTGTTTGGTCATTTTCATCTTCTCTTCCATCTCATAGCGGACAAAAAGAAGATCGATAAAGGCCAGTAGAATAAGGACACCGCAAACCTTGGCCAGGATAATGCCAGCGGTTTTGCCGAGAAACATAAGCGTGTCGGGTATGCTGGTGTCGACCAGAACAAGAGCCTGTTCAAAATTATCGGCGACGGTGGAATAGGCGACGTATCCGATGAGGAGTATTTTGAAAATAGATTTCACCAGTTCGACAATGGATTTTTTGGAAAAAATCCTCTTCATGCCAGTGATCGGATTGAACTTGCTGATGTCCGGTTGAAAGGGTTTGGTGGTAAACAGCCAGCCAATTTGGAAAAAGGAAGAAAAGAAACCAATGAGTAGAACCAGGATAAAAAGAGGGGCGAGGAGAAGACCCAACTCCTGGCTGAGATACAGAGCCACCTCCATGCTTTTGGACGGCGTCACTGTGATCTCGTCGATCGACTGGAAGATGAGCGCAAGTATTGTAGTTAATTCTTGTATAAAAACGGGAAGATATAGAACCCAGAAAAGGAGGAGGATCGTAAAGATGGCAGCAGTATGCACCTCTTTGCTCTGGGCAACCTGTCCCTTTTCACGAAAATCGTTTCTGCGTTTGGCGGTGGCATCTTCTGTGCGTTCGCCGCTTTGCGCTTCTTCAGCCATTGTCTTGTCTGATTATTCCGTCAAAAAGAGAGTCTCAGGAAACACGATTGCCCGATGCTGATCGCCGGCCACAAATGGACCGCCAAGGCACCATCATCATAGTTTGGTATACCCAAGAGCTGTTCTCGCACCTTCACGTCCGATAACGGCTGGCGGTAATGACAACAAACCTTGCAAGAAAGCAACCATTTCAGCACGACGGAGTGCCAAGGAGAAGAAGATGTGCTCGACATGCGGAGAAAAGTTCGGGGATCGGGGGCTTGCGTCTCTCGCCTGAGTGATTTACGAACTGCTCGGGCTAGTTGAGAAAGCGCAACAGCGTATAAAAGCGTTCGGGCAACATGTCAAATTCTCGACTTAAAAGTATTTTAACCAGTCCTAAAGTCAATCCTATGACGGTAAAGCTGATCATGATGTTGAGGGGGAAGGAAAGCAAGAAGACATTGAGCTGGGGAAAGGACCGCGCCAAAATGCCCAGGATGAGACCGGAGAGCAGCAGAATTACCAGTACCGGGGCACTGAACTGCGCTCCGAGGATAAACATCCGTGAGGAAAGATCGACGATAAAAGGTATCGCCTCACCACTGAAATTGAGGTTGCCCGGAGGGAGAAGCTCGTAGCTGTGGATGGCGGCGTATATGAAGTAGTGGTGGATGTCAAGCGACAGAAAAAGCAGTATGGCAAAAACATTCTGGAACTGGGATATCAATGCTGTCTGCCTCTGGTTCTGTGGGTCGAAAATATTGGCTGCGGCGAAACCCATCTGATAACCGATAACCGTTCCGCCGTACTCCACGGAAGTAAAGATGAAGCGGGCGATGAGACCTATCATCATGCCAAGCAGGGTCTCATTGACCATCAACAGCAGAAATACTGGTATCCTGAAATCAACATCGACGATATAGGAGCGGAGGAGAGGAAAGAGCACCAGAGACATGGTTATTGCCAGACCGGCTTTGATGCGGGCCGGTGATTGGGCGCCCATAAGTACCGGTATGGCGCCGATAAAGCCGGCCACTCTGGCAGTACAGATGGCGAAGACCTGAAACTGTTCGACGGGAATGAGTTCGACGAGCACGTGGCTTAGAAGGTGGCTAAGGTTTCGAAAATTCCAAGAGAAAAGACCGTGAGTATCTTTATTATCCAGGGCCCGAAAAGGAGCAAGGTCAAAAAGACGACAACGATTTTTGGAATGAAGGTCAGCGTCTGTTCATTGACCTGCGTGGCGGCCTGGAGGATGG
Source organism: uncultured Desulfobulbaceae bacterium (assembly GCA_937132035.1). Taxonomy (GTDB): domain Bacteria; phylum Desulfobacterota; class Desulfobulbia; order Desulfobulbales; family Desulfocapsaceae; genus Desulfopila_A. Next base: position 16,105 of record CAKZOA010000135.1, read on the forward strand.
AGATGACGAGGCCGATAATCATGCCGGAGAGCAGCATGGGAGCAGCACAGAGCAGAATTGTCTCAATTGCTTTTCTGGCGATGTTTACGGCAAGATCAGGTGTCATTATGGTTCTCCTGCGCTATGAGGCCGACTACACGAATGATGGTGCCGAAGGCTTCACTGTATAACGGATGCTTTCCTTCTCCTGCCTGCTGCAATTTTGATACCTGGCGGAAAAGTGAAATGCCGACGCTAGCCGAAGCTTTGCAGCAGGGAGCCGACCACCAGGCCCCAACCGTCTATGAGGACGAAAAGGAGCAGTTTGAACGGCATGGAAATGATGATAGGCGGCAGCATCATCATGCCCATGGACATGAGTACCGAGGCGACGATCATATCTATTACCAGAAAAGGGATATAGACCAGAAATCCCATCTGAAAGGCCCTTTTCAGCTCCGAGAGCATGAATGCCGGAATAAGCGTCAAGGTGGGAATATCATCTTTGTTGACGGGCTCGTTATCGAGAGTGAGATCGCTCAGCAGTACGAGTTCTTCCTCCATTACATGGCTGAACATGAACTCCCGCAGCGGGATAATGGCTGTTTGCAAGGCATCCTGCTGGGATATCTCTTCGTTGAGGTAGGGTTGCAGAGCCCGCTGGTTAATGTCGTTGATGACCGGTGACATGATGAAGAACGTGAGGAACAGAGACAGACCGATGATGATCTGGGTGGGTGGCATATTCTGTGTACCCATGGCCTGCCGGACAAAGCCTAGAACGATGATAATGCGGGTGAAACTGGTCATCATGAGTAGAATAGCAGGGGCGACCGAGAGAATGGTCAAAAGAAAGAGGACCTGCAAGCCGGTGGATACCTGAGCCGGACTTTCGGCGTCCTCAACGCCGAAGGTGATTGTGGGCAGTCCGACAGCATGGGCCGTCAAAGGCAGTCCCAGGAAAAACAGAGAGAAAATCATTGTGAATAAAAAGGTACTCTGCGGCCGCTTCATGACTTCATCTTCTCTTCCGTGGTTTCAAGGATGGTGGAGAATGAATCTCCGCTCTGCAGAGGGACGATGGTGGTAATCGCATCTCCACCTGCTCCGACCAGATATTCTTTGCCGCGTACTTCAATGAGCATCAAGGATTTTTTCGGATGAATGTGTCTGGTTTCAAGGATAGTGATAATGCCCTTGCCCTGCTGCTGAAAGGCGGTGACTCGTTTGCGCAGCAGGTAATAGGCGGCGAACATTATTCCCAGAACGACAAGCAGTCCCCAAAGCATACGTAGCCCTGAACTGACGGGATCGAAGTCGGTGGCGGCCAGTGCCGGACCAGCCGGAAGAACACTCAAAAGGACATAGAATACGAAGCGGCGTTTCAACATGGCTCAGCCCAGTTTTTCAACCCTGTCGCTTTTGCTGATGACATCGGTGAGCCTGATACCGAATTTGTCGCCTACAAGCACTGCTTCCCCATGTGCTATCAGCCTGTCATTGACATAGAGATCAAGCGGTTCGCCTGCGAGTTTTTCAAGCTCGATGACATAGCCTTCCGACATGGAGAGCAGTTCTTTGAGCAGAATTCTTGTCCGGCCCACCTCCACCGACACCTGTAGAGGGATGTCATAGAGAAAATCCAGATCCCGGGAGGTGTTGGAACTTCTTTCTGCAGAGTTTGTGGTGGTACTCGGTTCTTCTTTTTCCAGCAGTTCCTTGAGTTCCTCAGGATCCGGCCGTGCTGATTTCTCTTCAGACTTTGGTGTCTCCATAATTACGCTCCTTTTTTGTGGACACCGGTAATATTTATAGCTTTTTTGCCATTGTGAGTCCCGGGTATCGCGTAAAATTTGTGTTTGTTCTCCACCAGTATTCTCAGTGGTGAGTTAGGGTTGTAATCGATGAAAACGGTGTCCCCCTTCTTCATGGCCAGAATTTCATTAACCGACATGGAGATGGTTCCGGATTGGGCGATCAGTTTGGTTACGAGGTTGTAAGCTTCGCTTTCCAGAGTCTTCGTCCACAACCCTTGTTTGGTCTTGTTGACGCTGAGCAGATCCTGGAGATTGTCGCGCAGCGGATCGATGGTTGAGAGCGGAAAGACTATTTTCATGATACCCGTCTGATCACCGACCCGGATATCGAAATTGCCGATGAGTATTTCGGCATCGGGTTCGGTGATGGATACCAGCCGGCTGTTGCTTTCAACTTTTAACAATGAGGATTGGAGATCAACCAGCGGGGCGAAAGCCCTGTTGAGGTCATCGCATCCCTTGGCCATGATTGAATGAATTATCCGCAATTCGAGGGAGGTCAGTTTTCTGTTGGGATGCAAAAGCTCTATATCCGTTGAGGCTCCCAGCATTATTTCGACCATGGAGAAGCACATATGAGCATCGACCAGGATCAGCGCCCCATGTTTAAGAGGCGAGACGTCAAGAACGGCAATGGCGCCGACATCTTTGTTTTCGAGAAGAAAATCAAGGAAGTGAGATGAGTCTATCTGTGAGCGGGTGATGGAAAATGTTCGCTGCAGATCGTTGGTAAGGGTAATAGCCAGATTTTGGGCGAATGTATCGAGAACGATATCGAAATTGGGCAACCGGCTCAATTCGTCGCTGAGGGCGTTAACCTGGAAAAGATTGACAGGTGTGGACTCCTTGGCGAGCTGCTGCTGATCCTCACGATCCAGGTCAAGGGAGACCTTTCCCTTTTTAATGGCATCAAGCAAGTCGTCAATTTCTTTTTTATTGAGAAGAGTTTCCACGTTATTGCCCTTGCGGGATGCTATTTTCTATTGAACAACGAATTGCGTGAAATAAATTGACTTGACCCGGCCGGTGACCAGAAAAGAGTTGATCTTGCTGGTAAGTTCGGCCTTGAGTTGTTTTTTCCCCTGAAGATCCTGTAATTCGTCATAGGTTTTATTGCCGAGCAACAAAAGGATGGAGTCGCGTATTTGCGGCATCCGTCGTTCCACTTCTTCTCTCACCACCTCGTTGTTAAGTTCGAGGGTAAAGGAGGCTTTGACGTAATGGCTGTTTTCTGCACTGATAATGTTGACGATAAATTCATCGATATTGACCATCGGGCCGATGTTGGAGTTTTTGTCGAGCTCCGGCACAGGTACCTCCAGCCGCGATTGCTCTTTATCGTCCTCCCCGTTCCCCTTAAGGAGGAAAAATACTGCCGCGGCTCCTGCGATCAGAAAAAGCAGCAGAACAGCAGCTGCTATGGAGATAATGATGATTTTTTTCTTTTTTCCGTTGCCCTGGGAATCTTCAGGGGATTTTTGAGAGCCTTTCTTTTCAGCCATAATAAGTATTTTCCTCTATATAGGTGCTCCGCTCAAGACGACGGAGGTATACGTCTGCAAATCTTATCCGCCACTTCTTTTCGCTAAGACGAGTGGTTGGATGCTTCCGGGAAAAAGTATATCCCCGTTTTAAAAGGGTATTTCATTTTTAGAGTTCTCCGGTGCGTTGACATCCATGGTAGCGTTGGAACGCAAGACGAAATCGACCCTTCTGTTCTGGGCTCTTCCCTCCACCGTTTCGTTGCTGGTAAGTGGTTGAGAGGCGCCATAACCTGCGGCCGCCATGCGGTCGAGTGGCAGGAACTCGCCCCTGGTATAAAAACGCATCACGGATACGGACCTGGCCATGGATATATCCCATCGACTCATTTCGACCTGAGTTTCGGATACGGCATCGGTGTGGCCTTCAATTCTGAGCAGAAGAGGCATAGGCTTTATGATATCTGCTATATACCGAAGTAGCGGGTAGGATTCTGGTGAAATTTTCGTTTCTCCGGGCTCGAAGAGGATAGTGTCTTTTATCCGGAGTATAAGCGTATCGCCTTCTTTTTCGACAACATCGATATCCTGGGAGAGTTTGTTCGTGCTGATCTGATTTTTAATCCGGCGAAACAACTTTACTGTCATCTCGTTCTGAATGGGTGAAAATTTTGTTATCGGTGGAGACGGCAGCACTGGAATGGCGAATTCAACCTGGGCAGGGCGTGCATGCATGCCGAAGGCGTCACGCAGGGAGCTTGAGGCCTCGGTGAAACGAACCGGATCAAGGCTGGCCATGGAAAGGAGAAGGACGAAAAATGTGAGCAGAAGAGTAACCAGATCGGAATAGGTCACCATCCACATTGGCGCGCCCCTGGGGGCTTCCTTCTTCTTTTTCGGACTATCGGGCTGCTTTTGCTCTTCAGACATAGGATCGTTCTATTTCTTGAATGTGGATTCCCGCAGTTTTGGTGCAATGAAAGCATGCAGCTTTTGTTCCATAATGCGCGGATTCTCACCGGAAAGGATCGATTGCATACCCTCGATGATCAGGGTCTTGGTCAGCAGCTCAGATTCTGAACGCATTTTCAGTTTTCCCGCCATGGGCAGGCAGACGACATTGGCGATAACCGCTCCGTAGAATGTGGTAAGCAGCGCAACTGCCATTGCCGGACCAATGCTTGAGGGGTCATCCATGGTCTGCAGCATCTGCACAAGTCCGATGAGGGTTCCTACCATTCCCATGGCCGGGGCGTAGGTCCCAATGGATAGGAAAATGTTGGCACCTTTTTCATGACGCTGCTGGATATACTCGATCTCTGTGGTCAGCATGGCACGTAGAGTTTCCGGTTCCTGGCCGTCGACGGCCATCTGCATGGCTTTAATGAGAAATTCGTCATTAATATCCTCCATTGCGCCCTGGAGGGCAAGGATGCCCTCCTTACGTGCTTTGTTGGCAAATTCCATCAGCTGAATGATAAGACCATTTATTGACTGTTCTTTATAGAGGATGGTTTTTTTTGCTACATTGAAGGCATCGAAAACATCACTGAAAGGATAGTTGACCAGGGTGTTGCCGGCAGTGCCGCCAAAAACGATCATCATGGAGGGAATATTTACGAAAATAGAGAGTGGGCCGCCCTGCAATATAGCCATGAGCATGAGGCCGAATGCAGCACCGATTCCTAATATGGTCGAGAGATCCAAAAATCAATCCTCCAAAACGTAGATTGCCTGCAAGGTTTTCATAGTTTCTGGAAGGGCCGCTTGCACCCTGCCGATTTCGCTGATTATGACCAGATATAGCCGAATAATCATAGAACGTTGAATCTGAAAACACAAGTTTGCAATATGTATTCCAGAAGAAAAAGGTGCCAGCCGAAAAACAGTCTCTCTCCCCAAGATGTCAAAATGCTATGAGGGTGAGAAGATTGAAAATGACTTTCAGAGCCAAAGAGGACGATAGAGCTGGAGGAGTCTCTGTATTCACCGAGTGTTCTGTGGTTGGATATGTAATCAACAAAAAGAAATCGCCGATGAAATTGACTTTCACCGGCGATATGGGGAGAGTTGTGTCAAAATGATGACAGCTAGCGCTTGAGGTTGATCAGTTCACCAAGCAGTTCATCCACCGTGGTGATGATTTTCGAGTTGGCCTGAAAACCACGCTGCAC
>CAKZOA010000136.1 GCA_937132035.1 uncultured Desulfobulbaceae bacterium
TAAGTCGGGTGAATAACGATCCGGTCAGCCGGTAGAGCCTGCCTTGCTCACCATCGGTTTCTGCCGCCGATGGCCGGTGTTTTTTCAGCATTTTCGAGGCCAGCATGGGGACGAGACTAAGCGCAACCAGCAGGGAACAGGTAAGCGAAAACATCACCGTGAATCCGAGTTCTCTGAAAAGCAGGCCGGATACGCCTTCGACGAAAGCCAGCGGTACAAATATCACCAAAGTGGTAAGAGTGCTTGCGAAAATGGCCGTACCTACTTCTTCGGCACCCCTGGTGGCAGCCGCGGCTGGTGCCTCTTCATGTTCCTGGCAGCGTCGGAAAATATTTTCCAGAACCACCACCGAACTGTCGACCATCATGCCCACGCCGAGAGCGAGGCCGCCGAGGCTCATCAGGTTTATGGTAAACCCGCCGAAGTAGATCATGGCAAAGGTGGCGATGATGGATATGGGAATGGCTACGGTGATGATCAGGGTCGAGCGGATACTACGCAGAAAGAACAACAGGACCAGTACAGCCAGTCCCCCTCCATAGAGAACCGAGGTGGCGACGTTGTTAATTGAGCGTTCGATGAAATTTCCCTGGTTGGTCACCGGCACAACCAGCAGCTGGGGAAAATCCCTGTTGATCCGTTCGATCTCCTCGAGGACGCCGGTGGCGACATCCACCGTGTTGGCGCTGGGCTGTTTACGGATGGCGATACTGAGACCGGGATCGCCGTTCAGTCTGGTGATGCGGTTCCGTTTTTCATAGGTATCTTTGATGTCGGCGATCTGGCCAAGCGTTACGAATCCGCCGTTTTTTTTGACAATCACGGTGTCTTCGATTTCCTGGAGATTGACGTACTCCGCCGAAGCCCGCAGGGTCACTTCGTATTTTCCCTGATGGATGGTGCCCGCCGGCAGGTCGAGGTTGGCGTTGCGGGGCGCCTCGAGAATGTCGTTTATCGGTATTTTCAGCGCATGAATCTTGGCCGGATCGAGTTCGATGCGGATCTCTCTGGTATATTGCCCCCAGGTGTCCACCTGGGCCACGCCAGGTACGCGGGCGAGGCGGAAGCGTAGCTGATTTTCAATGATGCTGGTGAGTTCGACAGGGTCGAGTGGGCTGGAGATCCCCATTATGAGAACCGGAAAGCTGGACACGTCGAATTTACTGACCCTCGGCCGCTGGATATCGTCGGGCAGCTCGTTGATTTCGTCTTCCAGCTGGGCCTGCACGTCGATGGCGGCGGTATCTATATCCGTTCCCCAGTTGAAGCGGACATAGACGTTGCTTCTGCCTTCAGAAGATGTGGAGGTGAGCTTTTCGACACCGGGTACGGTGGCGATTATCTCTTCGATAATCTGGGTGACCAGACGCTCCATAACCACCGGGCTGGCGCCTTCGTAGCCGGTGCGTATGGAGATCGTCGGCATCTCGATGCTGGGCAGCAGGTCGATCTGGAGACGGCTGAAGGCGCTCAGGCCGAGGATGATCACGATCAGGGTGATCATGGAGATGAAAACCGGCCTGCGGACGCTGAAATCAGGGAGGTTCACCGTAAATCTCCGCCTTTTCCCTCGGTGGCATGAGTGCCTGCCGCTCCGGCGGCAATGCGAATGGGCGAGCCATCTTTTACAAACTGCTGTCCCAGGGTGACCACCATACCGTCGAGATCCGAATTTTTCAGTACGGTGCGACCGTTGCTGGTAAATCCCGGTTCCACAGCGAGCCATTCAACGGCATCGCCGCTCTTTGTCACCCGGAAGACGCCGCTGGTATTATCACGGGTGGTTATTGCTATTTGCGGAACACTGACGGCATCGGCAACTTCCTGCAGTTCGAGGGTGCAGCGAGCGAACATTCCGGGTTTGAGTGCATTGTTCGGATTGGCGACTTCGAGCTCCAGTCTGGCCTGGCGTGACGATTCCCGAAATATCGGCGAAATCCGGCTCACTGTACCGGTGAAAATCGTATCGGCAAAGGCATCGGTGCTTACCAGCGCCTGTTGGCCGAGCTGCAGCAGCGGATAATCCTTTTCCGTGACCTGGATGACGACGATAACCGGATCGATTTCGATGATGGAGAAAAGGGGGGTGTTGGCGGCTACGGTATTACCTTCGTCGGCAAAGCGTTCGGCCACTGTGCGCCTGTTGTTGCCCTGCTCCCACTCTGCCTGGATTATGGTGTAGTTCAGGCGGATACGGGCGGCTCGAAGAAGGGCCTGCTCCTTCATGACGGTGGCCTTGGCTACTTTCGCCGCCGCCTGGGAGGTCATGAATGCTGCCTGGGCGGTGTCAAAGTCGCTTTCCGAGGCAATTCCACGGTCATAGAGAGTTGTGGTGCGCTCCAGTTCCCGTCCGGCAATTTTCAAATCACTCCGGGCTTTATCGGCATTGGCCTCGGCTACGGCCAGGTGCGCTTCGGCCTCTACTACCGCCTGTTCGAACTCACCGTCTTCCATTTCGGCAATCAGCTGTCCTCGCTCGACCACGTCGGCGACATCGACATGGAGCTGGTCAATACGGCCGCTGATTTTCGGGGCCACTATCACCTGGGCATGTGGTTCGATGGTACCGCTGAAGGTCCGTTCGAGACTCATACTGCCGCGTGTGGCGGTGGCGACCTCCACCGGGACAATGGTTTGTTCGGCCTCAACGGCGCGTTTTTCGTTCCTTTCCGGCAGGGGGCCGGAGAAGAGGAAATACGCAGATATGGCTGCCACAACTCCAGCCACTGTCCACAAAACTGTTGAAAATTTTACGGCCATTGTGTTCTCTATTCCCGTTGAGTGCAGCAGAGTGTGCCGGACCCGCTGAAGCTGTTAGAAAAAAGGTGCGTCATGGCCGGCATCTCTTAAAGCGGCTGACTGTCCAGAAAATCGGCCCCTGCTGTATATAGATTCGGCATGCACCGGTAGCAATGATGATGCGCGTCGGCTAACAATACGATCTGGTTTCTTTTTTATCCAAGTAAATAACCAAGTCGAGCCACATTTTTGTGCTTCTCCTGTCGATTAACATCAGGCGCGGGATCGATTCAATCTTCACGCTGACTGGTGAACAGCAGTTCTTCAACGTAGAGCGAGCGGTTGTCCGCTTCGGCGAGGTTGAGGTCGAATTGATCTTCCGGAGGCAGCTGGGTGCCTTCACGGTCATGGGTGATCCGTACTTTCGGCCTGTCCAGGATTGGACCGACGGCGGTGACAATGCCCCTTGAGCCGTTGGAGATCTCCACTCTGTTTCCAGGAGGATAAAGGCCTATGGCGCCGATAAAAGAAGCAAGCAGGGACGGGTGGAACCCGCCTTTGTCGGTGAGCATGATTGAATAGGCCATATGCGGGGTCAGAATCGGCTTGTAAGGACGGACGGCGGTGAGGGCTTCAAAGGCGTCACAGATCTGGAGAAGGGAGGTGAAGGGATGGCGCACCGCCCATTCAGGCTGGGAGGGATACCCGGAACCGTCGGCCCTGATGTGATGTCCCCAGGCGGCGGCGATATCGAGAGGGGTGGTGTTTTTCTGCCCCAGCAGTATCTCGGCGCCGATCCTGGGGTGCTCCATGATCGTTTCGTATTCCTCACTATTCAGCGCGCCGGGTTTGTAGAGTATATCGTCGGCTACCTTGCTTTTACCGATGTCATGGAGCAGGCCGGCGGTGCCAATGGCCAGCAGCGACTCCTCCGGCCATTTGAAGCTGTGGGCGAGAAAGACGCAGAGGGATGCCACCCGTACCGAGTGGCCGACGGTATAGCTGTCGAAGTCGGGATAGTGAACATGCTGCATCAAATCGGAGAAATGGCTGCGGGTGAAATGGAGCATGTATTCGCTGACCGACCGGGTGCTGTCGATGTCTATGTCGTTACCGCCGGCGACATCGCCGTAGGCCTGGGCGACGGTGTCGAATAGTGCCTGATAAATGAGGGTCGGCGAATGCAGGAAGTCGCCACTGTCCTGGCCATGCCAGACCGACTGCTGATCGCGGGTCATGGGGCCCGAAGGCCCCATATAACGCTGGGCTATGTCGATATTATGGATATTTTTCTGTTCGAGCAGCTGGCGGGAGAGCTTGAGGCTTTCCGTCGATTCATTGAGGTCGGAGGCTATGTCGAGGAGAGCCTGGAATTCATCGACGGTGGTCTTGTCGTTAAAAGAAAAACCGCCGCAGTGAAGTCTTTCGGCAAAACGGATAAGCTGGCGGCCGACGATGCTCGGGCCAACCAGATTTTTACCCTCGAAGACCAGGGTGTCATCGATGATGCCGATAAACAGCTTGTCGATTTTGGCCTCCTTGCAGAAATCCCGGTGTTTCTCGATAAAGTCGATGCTGAGCTGCTTGACTTTGGGGTGCTTGCTGAAATACAGCTTCCGCGTGGAGATGGTTCTACAAAGGAGTATAAGCAGCGTGTTGAGTTTTTCGTACATGGTCGTCCCGTTTAATGCTTGCCCTTGATATCGGCGAGGGCTTTTTCGGCGGCGCTGCGGCAGGCTGCAGGCCAGTCGGGAATAAAGAGGAGTTTTTTGCCTCCGGCTATTTGTTTGAGCAGTTGCGTCGATTTATCAGCGGGGAGCTGGCTCAGCGCGGCGATAGTACCCTCCACCCACGGTTCCGATCGCCTTTCCGGGGAGAGCAGGGGCAGATTGTCGGTGATGATTTTGGCGGTGATCTTTTTCAGAGATCCGCTCAGGGTTTTCTGCGAGGCCTGGCGCAGGTAGGAGTAGAGGAACAGCTTGTGCTCCTGCTGGCCCATGTCGAGCAGCGGCACTACCCCTTTGATCAGCCAGTCCCGCGGGGTGCGGCGCAGGCCGCCGAGAATTCTCTCCGAGATGTAGCGTTCGACGTCGGTTTTGAGCAGAAAGGCGAACAGCGGAAAACAGGAGGGACTGACAGCATGAAAGATGTCGGAGGCGATTTTGGTCTCCTGGAAGGCTTCAAGGCTTTGCAGCTGCGGCAGGGCCGCCGTCATCTGTTCAAGGGGCACCCGCGCGGCTGTTTGGCACAGGTTATGATAGATGATCTTGTCCCTGGTGCTTCCCACCACCAACAGTTCATTGACCAGATGGGGCCACAGCAGGCGGAAGGCATCTCTGTCGCAGAGTTTGACGGTCTGCTGAAACAGTTGCAGCGTACTGGCGTGCGCCGAACGTCGTATCGGTTCGACAACGAGGTGCAGCGTTGCCGCTAGTCTGACCTGTTTGCCGCTGCTGGCGATGGCGGCCAGGCCGCCGCTGAGGATTTTCCAGGTTTTTTCAGATGGTTGCTTTGAGAGGGCTTCGCGGATAAGGTGCTGCATTCGTATCTGTTTGGACAGCGATTGTTCGAAATGGCAGAGCTGAATGAGAATGGAAAGTATCTCGTTGTCGTGGGAGGAGCTGGATAATTTGGCGAGGATCTCGCTGCTGAGGCGCTGTTTGTCGGCAAAATTCCGTATCTGGGCCACGTCAACGGCCGGTTTTTCCGGAAAACTCCTGCGTGTAAGCGCATCTTTTTCAGCACTTTCGGCGGAAGCGTATTCCAGCGGTTTTTTGATTATGGATACCAGCAGATTGATAGCTTCCCGCGATTTCCTGTCCCGGGTTTCCAGTTCGAGCTTTTTGAGAATAGCGGCCAGGGCGTTGATATTGGAATGCGAAGAAGCCAGAATCTGGCCCTCTTGGTCTATATTGCCGCCGCGGACGGTCCGGGCCAGGAGTCTTGCGACGTCATCCCAGGAGGCGTAGGGAAGATCGCTGATGTCGATGTCGGTTCTGGTCATCTGCTGCGGCAGGTTGTCGAGCAGGGTTCTGCAGGTATGAATTTCCTCATCGCTGAGACCGTGCTCGGCCAGTGATACGACGAAGGATTCGAGATTGTCGGCCGCATCGCTGTCATCTGCAGAGTGCCTGCTTTCGGCTCTGGCGAGAAACTCTTTCTGTTCGACGGTTATCGACGCGGGCAAGCCGCTCACATCCACTTGGATAAATTGCCTTGAACGGTGAACCCTGGCCTTGTAGGCGGTCATTTTCCGGACAAAATCGAGAATTTCGGCAGCCGAGATATGTTTGTCGATGGAAAGTGCCGAAATGCCCAGGGTCGACAGCATAACATTGAAGTCGCGGACATGCGGCTGGTCTTTATCAAGTTCTATGTCTTCAACTACCAGGGTGGTGTTGAAAATGGCTATCGTCACCTCACGGTTCTCGCCCGCCAGTTTCCCCAGCATGTCGAGGAATCGATACGTCGCCTTGTCGAGTATGGCATGACCCGAAGGGTAGTAGAGGCCTATTTTGAAAAGTCTCTGCAGGGAGTTGAGAAACTCGTCGAGTGTTGCCGGACTGAGTTCCGTTTCGTCGCTGTGGGGCTGGTCTCTGGTCATGGCATGGTCGGGCAAGGGTGAAGAATATGTCGCCAGGGGCCTACTCCCAACATTTCATGAAAAAATACACGGTATGCTTTTTCGATGCACATTCATTCAAAGCTGATGCGTCGGCGATGAACTCGGCAGATACCTGAAAGAGTGAGTCGAACCCGGTTGCGAACTGATAATGATTAAGAATACTAGGTAATAATGAGAAATGTCAATCAAGATATGACGTTGACTGTCTTTTCCAGCAGATGGCGTGATGCAGGGCCTGATGGTGATTACAGCCTCAGGCGATCGCCGTCGTCGGCGATCAGGAGCCGGGTGGTCGATGGAGGCTGCTTGAGCCTTTTCATCTGCTCGAGGTTTTTTCTGGTCTCACGGTTGATGTGTACCAGTACCAATACGGACAACTCCAGTTCCCGGGCGAGGGCAAAACATTCCTCGATGGAGGAGTGTGTCGGCTTGAGAGGTGTAAGGGAGAAGGCCTCGTGAATGACGATATCGCAGCCGTCTATCAATCGTGCCGCCTCCGCCGTCGTTTTGCCGTCGCCGCTGTAGTAGAGAGATTCGCCATGAGCTTGCAGACGCAGGCCAAAGGCCGGCTGGGAGTGTCTGACCATGGCGCAGTGCCAGTCCAGGCCGAAGCGGTGCAGGGGGTGTAGCGGCTCGAGCTGCACGAAGATGATGGCGAACTCGATTTTCTCCAGCAGGCCGGGGTAGGCGAGTTCGATGGCGGCGGTAATTGTTTGCCGGCAGTCGGCACCACTGAGTATGTGCAGCGGCTCCTGTCTTTTCTCTATGTAGAAAGAGACGATGAGCTGGGGGATGCCAAAGAAATGATCACCGTGGAGGTGCGAAACCCAGATGCTTATCAGCAGTCCCTTGCCATTTTTTAAATACCCCATGGCACTGCTGAAGCCGCAGTCGAGCAGATGCTCCCGTCCCTGGTATTCGATGAGGACCGAAGTGTTTCTGCGCCGGTGATCGCCTGCCTCGCCGGTACCGATGAAGGTTATGATCATGGCGCGACGGTATCGTAGGGGGTGAGGGCTATCTTTTCGAGCAGTTCGTCGGGATTCTGGCCCGCTGCGGCACACAGCGAGCTCTCCAGGTTGCGGCAGTTGTCGAAATTCATCCGGATGCGGGCCAGTGTGTCCGGATCCCCTCTGCCGTACCGCGCCAGAATATACTCCAGTCTCTCATCGAGACTGACGATTGCATCGTGTACGATGCGTTTATCGGCATAAAAGATCAGTTCCTTGGCCAGAAAGGATCCTCTTTGATAGCGTTGCAGGTCGTAGCGACGGAGACGGACATGCTCTCCGACAATTTCGGCAACTTCAAAAAGACCATGCTGCTCACAGATTCGGGCGCCGACCTCGGCATGGTCGCAGTGGTTCTGGAGGCATGGGGTTTTGGCGATGTCATGGAGTAGAGCGCCGGCAATCACCAGTTGTCGCGGCGGTAGATCATCTGTCTTGACGGTGCGGGCAAGCCGGGAATGCACCCGTTCCGCCACCCTGGCGACGGCAAAGGAATGCCTGCGGATATTGGACAGCATGGCGTGCTCATCCATAAGGCTCAGACAATGGGCTATGGAAGGGTGTGAGGCAGGCATGCCCTCAACTTTGCCTGCTGCTCAGTTCATGAACACAGTCGACGGCGAATTTGGCCTGGTCCGGCGGGGTGAACTGATGAATGCCGTGGCCGAGATTGAAGATATGTCCATGGGCTCCCTCGGCGTCGGCAAGCAGTCGCTTGATGCGCTGTCGCAGCGCCTCTTTGGGAAGCAGCAGGGCAAAGGGGTCGATATTTCCCTGCACCGCTTTTTTGCCCACACGGCGGATGGCGTCGCCAATGTTGATGCGCCAGTCGAGGCCGATCACGTCGGCGCCGGTGGTGACGGAGAGATCGAGAAGGGTAGCGCCGTTGTTGGCAAAATAGATGAGAGGCACGCCGGTCTGGCGGAGTTCCGTGAGTATCTTCGTGGCGTAGGGCAGGGCGAATTCTTCGAAGTCGCCGGGGGCGAGTATCCCTGCCCAGGAGTCGAACAGCTGCAGGGCCTGTGCCCCGGCCTCGGCCTGGGCCAGTAGATAACGGCTGGTAGTTTTGGTAATCTTCTCCATCAGTTCATGGAAGAGTGCCGGATTGGTGTACATCATCTTTTTTGTTTCCCAGAACACTTTGGAAGAGCCGCCTTCGATGAGATAGGTGGCGCAGGTAAAGGGTGCTCCGGCAAAACCGATCAGAGGAACTTTAAGCTCTTTGCGCAGCAGGCGGATGGTCTCCATGACGAAACCGGTTTTTTCGATGGGATCCGGCACCGAAAGTTTATCCAGCTCTTTTTTGCTCCGCACAGTCTGGGGAAAGATAGGGCCCTTGCCTTCGTGGAACTCCAGAGTGGCCCCCATGGCCTGCATTGGTATAAGAATATCGGAGAACAGGATGGCGGCGTCCATGTTCAGTCTATCTATGGGCTGCAGCGTCACCTCGACGCAGAGTTCCGGGTTCTTGCAGAGTTCGAGAAAGCTTACCTTGCCCCGGATCTTCTGGTACTCGGGAAGATATCGCCCCGCCTGGCGCATCATCCAGATGGGGGTGTAGTCGGTTTTTTCGCCGCGGCAGGCTTTGAGAAAGGTATCGTTCATAGTGATCCTGGTGTTAAATTGTTTTTTGTTTTTTTCGCTCTTTTACAGGTATATAGCTGCAGTATGGTTCCTGGGCGAGGTAGTCGCCGCTGACGGCATAGGCCCGTGCCCGGCAGCCTCCGCAAACGCTGACATATTCGCATGAACCGCAGTTGCCCTTGTAGGACTTGAAATCCCGGAGGTTGAGGAAAAGCTCGGAATTTTCCCATATCTGCTTGAGGCCCAGTTGAAAAATGTTGCCTGCCGACTTGGGGAAGTAGGAGCAGGGCAGGACCTCGCCGTCGACGTCTATGAGGCAGATGAGCTGACCGGCAAGACATCCCTTTGAACCGCCGGTGGAGAATTTGAGGTTTCTTCGTGTGAAGGTGCTGCCCTCTTCCTTGGCTTTCTGGCGGACGATTCTGTAATAATGAGGAGCACAGGTGGGGCGCATCAGCAGATCGTTCTCCTGCTTTTCCACCTGATAGTGCCAGTCAAGTATCTCGTCATAGATGTCCTCGGGGATCAATTCCTCCATGATGTCTTCACCGCGGCCGGTGGGGACGATCATGAACATGTACCAGGCCGTGGCTCCAAAACCTTTGACCAGTTTATAGATATCGGCGATTTCATGACGGTTGCGAAGGGTAAAGGAAGAGTTGACGAGAAACGGAATGTCATGTTTTTCGAAGAGCTTGATGGCTTCCATGGTGCCATCGAAGGCGCCTTTTTGATTGCGAAAATTGTCGTGCGTTTCGGCGGTGGCACCGTCGAGGCTGAGTGAGACCATCTTGATATCGCTCTTTTTAATGTTGCTGCAGACCTCCTCGTTGACCAGTGTGCCGTTTGTTGCCAGACACATGCGCAGCCCCTTGCCGGTGCCGTAGTCGGCGATGTCGAAGACATCGTCACGCAGCAGCGGCTCGCCGCCGGAAAGAACGACCACGGGGCTGGCGTAGGCGGTGATGTCGTCGAGAACGGCCGTGGCCTGCTCAAAACTGAAATCAGGGTGGGCGGAAGCTTCCAGCTGGGATGAGGAGCGGCAGTGAACACAGCTGAGGTTGCAGCGCCTGGTGATCTCCCAGGCAATCCATTTCGGTACGAATTCCATGTAGTATCTCCAAAAAAGGTCGATTGATTCGCCAGAAGTCATTAGACCATAATGCACCTTTTCTTGAAATCAATCGGCGGAGAGGACGCCTATAGCCTTAACTATATTGTTTTTCCGGGAAATTGGGAAGTTAAAATCGTGGCTCAAGGGTGATGGCCGCCGGTGGTGAAAGGATGGCTCGCGTCGCTTTTGTCCCCGGTATTTGTAAGGTGATAAGGAGCTCTATTCAGATACCCCTACGAGAGCCAACAGCCGGTTGACGAGTAAGGTATCGATGTAATACCCTTGAGCAGTTGCGCAAGTGATTGTATAGTGCTGGCCAAAGGCAGAGGCTTTTTCCCGTGGCGAGGCTGAACAACGCAAAAAACTGACAACATACCCAGAGTATATCATGGCAAGAATTGTAATATGCGGATCAGGGGTCTACACACCACCGCAGGCGATAAGCAATGAGGAGTTGGTGGACTCGTTCAACAGCTATGTACGTAGGTTCAACCATAGGCATGCCGCGGAAATAGCCCGGGACGATCTGGCGGCCCTGCAGGAATCGAGTGCTGAATTTATCGAAAAGGCCTCGGGTATCAAAAGCCGCTATGTCCTTGACCGTGAGGGTATCCTCGACCCGGAACGCATGTGTCCGCGGCTGCCGGCCAGGGGGCGGGACGAGATGTCGATTCAGTGTGAAATCGGCCTGAAGGCTGCTCGTCAGGCCATGGAACGGGGGGGAGTCGCTACAGGCGATATCGACGCCGTCATTGTCTCCTGCTCAAACTATGAGCGCCCGTATCCGGCCATAGCTGTTGAGATCCAGCAGGCCCTGGAGATAGAGGGGTTCGCCTTTGACATGAATGTCGCCTGTTCATCGGCGACCTTTGCCCTGCAGACGGCGGTGGATTCTATCTATCGCGGCAACGCCCGGGCGGTGCTGGTCGTCAGCCCGGAAATCTGCTCCGGTCATCTCAATTTCCGCGACCGCGACAGCCACTTCATTTTCGGCGATGTCGCCACAGCCTTTCTGGTGGCGCGGGAGGACTGCTGCCGATCGGAGCATGTCTTCGAAGTTGTGGCTACCCGTCTTCTCACCCGGTATTCGACCAATATTTACAACGGCTCCGGTTTCCTCGACCGCACCCGGCCGCCGCAGGAGGAAGCCGGCAGATTATTCGTCCAGGAAGGCAGAAAGGTCTTCAAGGAAGTCGTGCCGATCGCCACCGAGCTTATCCGCTCGCAATTGCAGGAAAACGGTCTGGCCCCTGGTGACATACGACGGGCCTGGCTGCACCAGGCCAATTTGAATATGAACCAGCTTATTGCCAAAAAGCTGCTTGGAGGCAATGTGTCAGAGGATGTGACGCCGACCATTCTCGATACCTATGCCAACACCGCCTCGGCCGGTTCGGTGATTTGTTTTCACAAACATCATGAGGATCTCCGGGCGGAAGACATTGGCATACTCTGTTCCTTTGGCGCAGGATATTCTGTGGGCAGCGCCATTCTGCGCAAACTGGTGTCGCCCTAAGGCTGCGCTTTTACCGAACGTGGCGGTGTTGATTTACAAACAGGAACCAACGGATAAAAAAAGAAATGATTATACAGCCAACCGAGACAACCAGCAAAGAAGGCGCGCAGAAAATCGAAGCTCTGTGCAATCGTATTCAGGGCGCCGACAGCAGCTGTCAGAGCGCCGTTGCCGAAATCATCGAGGCGGTGAAAATTCGGGGGGACGAAGCCGTCGTTGACTACTGCCGGCGCTTTGATGCGCCGAAGATGAGTATTGCCGCCCTGCAGGTGAGCGCAGGGGAAATGAAAAAGGCCTATGAGAGTGTTGAAGACGCCTATATCGACACACTGGGCAGAGCCATTGACCGTATTGAAGGTTTTCATCAGAGGGAGATGGAGGATTCGTGGATCCTGACCCGGGAGGACGGCACCATTGTCGGCCGCCTCGTACGCCCGGTCGATTCTGCCGGTCTCTATGTCCCCGGCGGCAAGGGGGGGGATACGCCTCTGGTCTCCTCGGTACTGATGAACGGTATACCGGCCGGTATCGCCGGAGTTGGGCGGCGAATCATGGTTACGCCTCCCAACGGTGAGGGCGGCGTCGATCCTCACCTGCTGGTGGCGGCTCAGGAAATAGGCATCACCGAGATTTTCAAGATCGGTTCTGCCTGGGCCATTGCCGCCCTTGCCTATGGCACGGCAACCGTTCCCCGGGTGGATGTCATCGTCGGGCCCGGTAATCAATATGTCACCGAGGCCAAACGGCTGGTTTCGGGCATGGTGCGCATAGACATGATCGCCGGACCCTCCGAGGTACTCATCGTTGCAGATGATCAGGCCGATCCGAGCCTGATTTCCGCGGACATTCTGGC
>CAKZOA010000137.1 GCA_937132035.1 uncultured Desulfobulbaceae bacterium
TCGGCGCCCATATCGATGCCCAGTTCGAAGGCCTCGGTGTTGAGGGCGATAAAGTCTCTGGGCACGCGGTCCTTGATGGCGGCCAGCAGGGAGGCCGGCTTGATGATGCCTGTTACCCCCACCAGAGCGCCGAGGACGGCGATGTTGAAGACGATGGGTTTGCCGATTTTCTCCATCACCTCTTCGTAGATGGGCAGCTCCAGCTGCTTGGCATCGACCTTTTTGGCCTGCTGGACAAAGCGGGAATCGCTCAGCAGAAAGCCGCCGGGGCGGATGATGGAGCAGAAGGAGGTGTAGGCCGCCTGGGTGAGACACACCAGGATATTGGGCTGGGTGACCTCGGGAAAATCGATGTCGTCATGGCTGAGGATGATGTCGCTCCTGGTCGCCCCGCCGCGGGCGGCAGCGCCGTAGCTCTGCGACTGGGTGGCGTTCATGCCCTCGTGGATGACGGCCGCCTCGGCCAGAATAATGGCGGCGGTGATCACTCCCTGGCCGCCGGAGCCGGAAAAGACAAGTCGTATTCGTTTTTTCATTTGGCACCTCCCATGGCGCCCTGCACCAGTTTCTCGTATTCCTCGCAGTATTCGCCGCGGTTTTCCTCGACGAAAATGCCCCTGGGGATCAGATCCGGGTTCTTCTCCAGGCTTTTGGAGCCCAGCTTGGCGGTGGTGGTCTTATAGATCTCCAGCATGTCGGGGGCGTCGCCCTCCTTGTTCTTGCGGCCGTAGTGGGTGGGGCACTGGGAGAGAATCTCCACCACCGAAAACCCCTTGTGCATGATGGCCTTTTTCAGATACTCGGTGGACTCCACCGCATGGTAGGTAGTGGAACGGGCGACGAAGGAGGCGCCTGCGGCACTGGCCAGCTTGACCACGTCGAATTCCTGGTCGATGGTCAGATAGGGCGCGGTGGTCGCCTTCTTGCCGCAGCCCGACAGCGGCGAGAACTGGCCGCCGGTCATGCCGTAGATGCGGTTGTTCATGACAATGGCGGTAATATCGATGTTTCTCCTGGCGGCATGGATGAAATGGTTGCCGCCAATGGCCAGGGCATCGCCGTCGCCCATGGGCACCAGCAGGGTCAGTGAGGGCTTGGAGAGTTTGACGCCGGTGGCAAAGGCCAGGGCCCGGCCGTGGAGGGTATGCAGCGAATGGAAGTCGACATAGCCTGAGATCCTTGCCGAACAGCCGATGCCCGAGGTCATGACGATATCGTTTTTGGAAAGCTCCAGGGCCTCGACGGCCCGCAGCAGCGAATTCAAGACGATGCCGTGGCCGCAGCCGGGGCACCACATGTGGGGAAAGAACCTCTCCCGCAGATA
>CAKZOA010000138.1 GCA_937132035.1 uncultured Desulfobulbaceae bacterium
ACTATGTCGGCGCCAACGTCGATATGAAAACCGACGCCTTCTCCGCCTGGGGTACTGGTGTGTATGAGTTTGGTGAAGTACTGGATCAAGATGTTTCAGCCTTCCTGCTCGCCGCAGGCGCCAGCGCCGGCCCCGTACATGGCCAGGCCTTCTACGCCACCGGCGATGACGATGCCACCGATGGCGACATTGATGCTTTCATCAACCCGGCCGGTGCTTCTTACTACTGGGCTGAGATCCTCGGCTACGGCACCTTCGATCCGGGCAGAGTCGGAGGTCCGGCGGATCAGGTCAGCAACGTATGGGCAGCCAACGTTGGCTTCAAAGTCAAGCCTGCTGACAAACTCACCGTCGGTGCCGATCTCTGGTACGCCGCTCTGGCCGAAGATAATGCAGCCGGCGAAACCGATCTCGGTATCGAGTTCGACGTCAAAGCCACCTACGCCATCTACGAGAACCTGGCACTCGATCTCGTAGCTGCCTACCTGATCGCCGGCGACGCTTATGGCGAAGATGATCCGATCGAGGTTGGTGCACGTGTTTCACTTGCATTCTAAGTAACGACTCATCGTATCATAGTTATTTGTAGATCCAAGCCCGGTGAAGCCAGTCTTCACCGGGCTTTTTTTGTCTTCCTCCACCTTGTACGCAGAATCGGCTTCCTGTCTTTTTCAAGTCGGCTGGAAGGGGTGTGCATACCGGCTCGACACAATATTATGCGCCCAAAGGGATGAAAATAGTTTGCCTGGTGGCTTTGTGTCAGCTGATAAAACGCTCTTAACTCAACCCACTTGACTTCTTGCTAAAAAATTGAAATGAAAATATACATACAGTTACAACATGTTTTTTCATGAATAATTGGGCGTAGACGGAAAGACTATGAGGTTACCCGAAGAGGTTTTGCTTCAGAGACTGCACGGTATAGTTGCAGGCTTGAACCAAGATGCAATCTACAGATCTGTATACGATCCGTGGGGAAATCTTCTTGCCGAAGGGGTTGAACCATTGAAACGTCAGTTGCTCAATGATTTTGGCAAGGTTGATTTCCAGAATAAAACCGTCGTCGATCTTGGGTGCAATTTCGGTCTTTTCTCGTTTCTTGCGTCAGCCGGCGGAGCCCGACGTGTTCTTGGACTAGATTCCATGCCTGAGGTTGTCGAGGGTGCTGAAATACTGGCGCGACTGAAAAAAAATGACACTATCGCTTTCCAGGTTTTTGATTTCGAAGAACAGAAATCGCTTCCCGGAAGCTTCGATATGGTCATGCTGGTGGATTTTTTTGGCAAATCGAGCATTCGCAAAAGAAAGGTTGATGGCATACTGGAGTTTATGACCTCCTCAGACGCTCGGGAGTTGCTTTTTGCCATAAGGCCGATCAATCGTATCGAAAGCGACCTGAAACTCACCACATCCACCTTCGCCACGCTCTATCCGCAGAAATATATACACAACGATTCCTTCTCTTTACTCGATTACATAGGGGATATTTTAGGCAGCCAGTGGCAGATTGAGCCCATTTCACGCTATGATGGCAAGTATTGCAAACACAAGCTGTTATTCCTTTGCAGGCGGATATAAGGTAATCTCGCGAAAATGTGAAGGTTGGGTTCAAACCCGCCTGGTGAAGGTGATCTCAGTCTCTTTTTTGTTTGGTATAGAAAAAGGCCAGCCATTACTCTGTCTACTGACAATACAGACAATAGTCGCCAGGAATCTGGAGCAATAATGCCTGCAGGGAGAAATACTCTTGGCTATTTTCTCATGGTTGCCACCGGCGTATTCCTGTCCACCATGGACAGCAGTATGGTCAATATCGCTCTTCCCTATATCATGGAAAGCTTTTCCACCACTCTTTCTCAGGTGGAATGGGTTGTGCTCGTCTATCTTTTGACCATAGCCGTATCGCTTCTTATCTGGGGAAAGCTATCCGACCATGTCGGCAAGGGTATCGTCTATCTCTCCGGCATGCTAATTTTTTCTTCTGGCAGCCTTTTTTGTTCCATCTCTCCGACGCTGGCAGTACTCGTCATCTTTCGGTTCGTTCAGGGACTCGGTGCGTCAATGATGATGGCCACAGGGCCGGCAATCATCAGGGGGGTTGTACCACACAGGCAACTGGGAAGCTGGCTGGGCGCGCTTGGAATAGCCACTTCCCTAGGGCTTCTCAGTGGTCCGTTGGTGGGTGGGTTTGTCCTGCATTCGTTCAATTGGCGCACGCTTTTTCTTTTCAACGCTCCTGTCAGTTTCATCGTTTTTCTTTTCGGCTGGTTCTTTCTCGCCGGAACGCTGCCAAAACACACTGGTCCGGTTCTGGACTTTGACTGGAAAGGAGCAATCCTCTGGGCTGTTGGCGTGGTTATGCTGGTTCTGCTGACGAATCTTCAGCTTCTCACCAGTATTTATGGCTATGGCTACATCATCGTATGTGCCGTCTTTGGCATCTGGGCTTTTCTGTTTTTACGCTGCCAAAGGCGCAGTGAGAATCCGCTGGTTCCTGTCTTTCTCTTGAAACAAAAGTATTATTTCATTGCCATGATAGCGGTGTTGATATCTTTTTGCGTACTTTTCTTTGTTCTCATTCTCATGCCTTTCTTCTTCAAATACGTCATGGGCCTATCCTCTGACCGTATAGGCTATATGATGATGGCTGTGCCGGTTACCCTTTTTGTCGTTTCTCCACTGGCTGGCAGAATGTTTGATAGGTTCGGCGCGAGATTTTTGACTTCGGGGGGAATGTTGATCACGACCGGTGCCGTGCTGCTGCTGGCTTCAATTACGGAAACATCTTCACTTATCGATATCGGTTGGCGATTGGCGCTGCTGGGGTGTGGCCAATCTGTTTTTCTTTCTCCCAATACAGCCTCGGTGCTGTCCAGAGTTGAATTCGATGAAACAGGGGTATCGGCTGGGATGTTGGCTACCTCCGTCTCTCTTGTCGGACTTATCTTCAGTTGGTTGTATGGAAACGCTACCGGTGGTGATCTAGGTGATTTTCGTCCGGAGTTGCTGCCGCAGTTTTTAGGGGCTTTTCGATACAGCCTTTATGCGGCAGCCTTCCTTGCGTTTACCGGTTCATTGATCTCGCTTATACGGAAGTGAAACGTTAATTTATTCAGGTATACTCGCTGCCGACAGAGTCAATGAAGAAAGTGACGGGCCAGCTTTATCGGGTTGTGGTCACCCCAAGACCACCGGAATTCTCATCGGGATTGTCAGGTAGCCGATGCCTTCAGGGAATGTGCTGATCGGCAGGAAAATGTATGCTGGCGACCATGCCGTGAGGTGCGGTGCTCTGGAGAGAAAAGCTGGCGCCATGCTGCTCAAGGATCTGCTCCACCAGTGTGAAGCCCAAGCCAGTACCATAGGTCTTGGTGGCATACAACGGATTGCTGGGGTTGGGGGACTCTTCGGCGCTTATTGTCGATCCGGAATCGGCAAAGATGATGGTCGTGCCGCCTTTTTCCCTGAAGAGTTCGACCTTGAGCTTACCGCCCGATTCCATTGCCTCGACGCCGTTGCGGATAAGGTACATGAACACCTTGCGCATTTTGACGGCATCGATATTGACGACAATATCCTCCGGGGGAAGTGCAAGCTCAAGCTGGATGTCACGTTTTTTGAAAGCGGTATAAAAAACCGTCAGGCTTTCCTGAAGGGCAGTGGTAATGGATTGTGGCTGTTTTTCAAGGCCGATGTCCTCGGCAAATTTGAAGAGGTTTTCCAGCGTCTCCTCGATTTTGGTGGTCTCTTCCGCCATGATCTCGAGAAATTTTCTTGTCGTATCT
Organism: uncultured Desulfobulbaceae bacterium; assembly: GCA_937132035.1. GTDB lineage: Bacteria > Desulfobacterota > Desulfobulbia > Desulfobulbales > Desulfocapsaceae > Desulfopila_A. The sequence continues at coordinate 3,786 of CAKZOA010000138.1, forward strand.
TCCTGAGTTCTGCGCAGCAGAAGTCGTGCGGTTCCCCCCAGTGAAGTGAGAGGGTTGCGTATGGCATGAACAAGTTGGGCGGAGATATAGCCTATGGTTGAATACCGTTCGGCCTCGATGAGCATATCCTTGTTTTTTTCCAACTCTTCTGTGACCTGCTCGAGTTCGTGTATCTTGGCGTTCATGTCACGGTAGAGATGACTGTGTTCGATAGCCAGACTGGCCTGATTGGCGAAAATTTCAAGTGCTATGACATCGTTGGCAGTTATCTCCGACCGTGTGACGAAATTATCGGCAATGATAACTCCTAATGACCTGCTCGGCGAGAACAAGGGGACGACAACGAAATCTTCTTCCTTAAGAAGTTTAAGTAAATCATCTGGAATATCAAATCCTTCTGCGAGTCCATCTTTGACAAGTATCGATTTCCTCTGCAGAGTTGAAGCAATAAGAATATGATCCTGTCGGTCGGCGGGGATTTTGAGGGCCCTGGCAATACGATTGACCTGGGTATCCGTGTCGATGGTGTTATCGACGATACCGCTGATGATGGCATGCAAGTCGAGGTTTTTGGCCTTGATGGTCTGCCAGAGGTCGCTGGCCTCCTCTCGGCTGGAGGGGCCGATGGCGAGTTTGCCGCACAGCGTCTCACCTTGTTCATCGTAGAGTGCGAGAAAGGATCTGTTGAATTTGAGACCTTCTTCCGACGTTATTCCCGCCAGTATGGTCTGGAGGACGCTGTCGAGCTCCAGGACGTTGAGATAGGCGGTATTCATTTTCAGGTTGAGGTTGTGGAGAAACTGCATGCGAAAGTTGGTAGCTTCCAGTTGCCGCTGAAAAATCCGGTTTTCGATGGCCAGCCGCCGTTTCTTGAGGGTTTGGTGTAGAGTATGGTTGAATTCTTTGGGAATGACGGGTTTGGTAAGATAGTCGTCGGCACCGTTGCGCAGACAGTCAAGCGCTGTCTGTATGTCAGTGGTTCCGGTTACCATGATGATGCCCAGATCGGGATATTTCGGCACCAGTTCGGAGAGAATCTCCATGCCACTTTTACCTGGCAGACCTATATCGAGGAGAATGAGGGCGACTTTTTCGTTGTCGAAAAGATACCTCAGTTCTTCGTCGTCAACGGCTTTGGCGACGGGGATATTCTGGCGTTTCAGGTAGCTTTCGAGGAGGAGGATGATTTCAGGTGAATCATCGACGATTACGATGATTTCATCGTCATAGAGAAGGTCGCTTCCGGTGGGAACGTTAAAACTCTTATTTTGCGGCAGTATCTCGACCATCTGTCTCGTTTACCTTAACAGAGCATGTCACAGCAAAAGGAGCCGAAGCTTTCTCGACTATACGTCGCCTCTTTTTTCATTCACAGGAAAAACATGCTGGTAGCTGTCTCTTTATGGTAGTGCCATGAAAATCACCCTTTCAGTGTACAGGCTCAGTTGAAAAAAAAAAATAAAAAACGTATAAATTGGCTCTACTGGCAGCAAGATGATCATTATCTACCTGGATACCTCATGACTCTGGTTTTGCATGGAATAAGTATTCGCTTTTGGACAGCGTTTGAACTATGTAGAGTGTGCGAGTGGAGAATGTAGATTACCGTTATAATCACCGATGGTGGCCAAAGTCGCCGGCACCTCGTTATAGAATACTCTTACCTGGGCGCAGAGATCCGCTTTATATACAATACTCCTTCCTTCTCATGTGATGAAGAGCTGAGCCGGCGGCGAGAGGCACGTAGCCTGTTGAACGACATATGCACAAATATTTTGGAAAAAGCGGTCTCCTTGCCGCCTCCCTTGAAAACTTCAGGCCCCGTCAGGGACAACTGCAAATGGCCGAGGCTATCCACGCGCTCTTGTCTGAGCAGAGGACCGATGGCCAGGAGGCGGCCTTGAAATTGCTTATCGAGGCCGAAACAGGTATCGGCAAGACGCTGGCCTATCTGTTGCCGGCGGTGGTCTCGGGCAGGCGCATTGTTGTATCGACAGCGACAATTACCCTTCAGGACCAGATTCTGGGTAAGGAAATCCCGCTGCTCGAACAGATCCTCGATGAAAAGATAGAGGTTGTCTGCGTCAAGGGCAGACAGAATTATCTGTGCTATTATCGATGGTTCCAGTACAGGAGTTCGCCGCAGCTTCCAGTTGCTGATGATATAGACTGTAAGGCCATCGATGCGTGGTTGTTGAAAACGGAATCAGGCGACAGGGCGGAGCTGGAGTGGCTGCCCGATTATTCTCCGCTCTGGGCGAAAATTTCTGCTCAGTCTCATCAGTGTCTGGGCGGTGACTGTCCCGAGGCATCTCTGTGCTTTATCAACACCCTGCGGCGCAAGGCCGGGGCTGCGCATCTGCTGGTGGTCAATCATCATCTGTTTTTCTCCGATCTCTCCCTGCGCACATCCGGGTATGGTGAACTGCTTCCCAGATACCAAGGCGTTATTTTCGATGAAGCCCACCATCTTGAAAATGTCGCTTCGACCTTTTTCGGCGTCAGCTTCAGCCAGTATCAGGTGCTCGATCTGGTGGCCGACATTGAAAGGCAGGCGATGGCCGATCTGGCGCCCTCTCTTGCCGATAGGATTATTAGCTCGGTTCGCGGTATACAGGGGCGGGTGGAGACTTTTCAGAGTCTGTTCCCCGATCTCAAGGGGCGCTATCCCCTCGCGGATCTCATTGACGGCAATGACCGCTGGTACGACGAGGTCAAGCATCTGGCTGTTGGCCTTGAAGGGATGACGACGGAACTCGAACAGCATGAAGTACATGGCGAAGGGTGGAGAACACTGCGGAAAAGAGCGGAGGAACTCCTTGCCAATCTGGTGGAGATCGCACTGCCTGAGGTGGTGCCGATCAGGGGGAGGCTGGTTCACTGGTACGAGCGCCGACAGAGATCGGTTGCTCTGTCGGCGACACCCATCAATGTTGCCGATAATCTCAAAGAATCTCTTTATCCCATGGTCGACTATTGCGTGCTCACCTCAGCGACGCTGACCACGGCCGGGGATTTTGGCTATGTCTGTGAACGGCTCGGCCTCGGCGAGGAGGTGGAAACCCTGCGTCTTCCTTCGCCCTTTGATTATCGGCGGCGAACCTGTCTCTACGTACCGCCGGGAAATTTTCCCACACCTGCCGAACCTTCGTATATTGAAAAGCTTTGTGCGGAGATATATGATATTTTACAGCTTTCGCAGGGTAAAGCCCTTGTTCTCTGCACCAGTTTTAAAGGTATGGACCTTGTCGCCGAGTATCTTGAGCAGCGGCTGCAGTTTCCGGTGCTTGTGCAGGGAAGGGCGTCACGGCATTCGCTTTTGCAGCAGTTTACCGAAATTACCGATTCGGTGCTGGTTGCCGTTGCCAGTTTCTGGGAGGGGGTGGACGTTCCTGGCGATTCCCTGAGTTGCGTCGTTATAGATAAGCTTCCCTTTGAGGCTCCAAATGACCCGGTACTGCAGGCGAGGATCGCAGATATTCGTGAATCCGGAGGCAATCCGTTTTTTGACTTTCAGGTTCCCAGAGCGGTCCTTACGCTCAGGCAGGGAATAGGGCGCCTTATGCGAGCCAGTGACGACTACGGGCTCATCGCCGTGATGGATAATCGTCTCTTTAGCAAAGGCTACGGTCGAACCTTTCGTGCATCGCTTCCCCCTTCTCCCGTTACCAGAACTCTCAGGGATGTCGATGCATTTTTCCGCAGGTTTTAAGGTAGTTCTTATTTGGTAATGAAAAAATGTCTGCTATCAAAAAATTATTAGGCCATGTTCAGGCCGACATCGAAAAAATTGATGAAATCATGCGCGCTGATATCGATCGACTGGCTGCGAACATGGATAAGCGTCTGCTCGATGTACTCCATTACGGGCTCTTCGGTGGCGGAAAGCGTTTCAGACCACTGCTGGCCGTGATCTCAGGGCGGTTGTGTGGCGGTCCGGATGAAAGTGCCTACCGGCTTGCCGTGGCCTTTGAATACTTGCACATGGCCACCCTGCTCCATGATGACGTCATCGACCAAGCGGAAACCCGCAGGGGGAGACCGTCTGTGGTCAGTGCCTATGGGGTGACAGCAGCCATTCTCGGCGGCGACTTTTTGCATGCACTGTCAATGGAACTCATTGGACGTTATGGTGGAACGGCCGCACTCAGCATTTTCTGCGAAGCAACACGAGCGATGGTTGACGGTGAGTTTATCCAGCTGCGAAACAGCAGTCGGTACAACCAGTCCGAGGACGATTACTTCAAAGCCATTGAAGGAAAGACTGCGGTATTGATCTCGGCGGCCACCGAAATAGGCGCTCTCTGTGGAGGGGCCGACCCCAGACAGCAGTTGGCCCTGAAGGAGTATGGCAGAAATCTCGGTTTTGGTTTTCAGATCATCGATGATCTTCTCGATTATCAGGGTGATGCAAAGCTCACCGGCAAAGCTGTCGGCAATGATCTTGCCGAGGGCAAAATGACCTTGCCTCTTATACTGGCCATGGACCAGGCGGACGACAGGCAGCGCCAGCACATACATGCACTGCTCGCCGATACTGACCGGCGTAGAAGCTCATTTGAAACAGTGTATGCCTTTATTGAGGAAAATGACGGTTTTGCCCGGGCACACAGGAGAGCCAGCCAGTGCATACTTCGAGCCCGGGAGCATCTCACACTTTTTTCTGCAGGTGAGAAAAAGGACGTAGAGATATTGGCAGGACTGGCAGAGTATGCCCTCTACAGACAAAAATAGTTTAGGTGGCCTTTAGACAGTTAGAAGATGGACGAAATTAATGGCTGAGAAAAAAACGCCGCGCCGCAGGAAGAAGGCGTTCACAGGCAAGGGACGGAGATGGTGGCAGCGTATACCGTGGAGAGGCGTAGTCTACGTGCTGTTCCTTTTCTCTTTTTTTGTCTTTTCAGTGGCGATGCTCACCTATGTTATCTTCTTCCGTGTAGTGGTCGCTGCTGAATTGGAAAAGAGTGATGGCGCTATCATTTTTGAAGAACCGAACCGACCGGCGGTGATACCAGGTGATCTTTCAACGGATACGTCAACGCTTGAGCCGAAGTGTGCCATAATTATCGATGATATGGGGTATCATCTCGAAATCGGTAGAAAGCTGATCAACCTTGACGAGAAGCTGTCGTTCTCTTTTTTGCCACGGGCTCCGCATACAGAGAGTCTCGAGGATCTCGCCTTCAAGAATGGACATACGGTTTTACTCCATCAGCCTATGCAGCCTGAAGACAGCGAGTGGGATCCGGGACCGGGGGCACTCTATGTCGATGAGTTGGAATTGCAGGAGCAGCTATTGCTCCAGAATTTGTCTCTGGTGCCGCATGCCGTCGGAGTCAATAATCACATGGGTTCATTGTATACACGCGACAAACATGTCATGGGCCCGCTTCTGCAGCATATCGACCGGAAAAAGTTATTTTTCGTCGATAGCTATACAACGGCAGGGAGTTTGGGCTATAAACTGGCCGGAGAGCTGGGGGTAAAAACGGCGAAGCGCAGGGTCTTCCTCGACAATGTCCTTGATGTTGAGGCCATTTGCAATCAGTTGCAGACCTTGACGGAGGTAGCGTTGCGGGAAAAAGAGGCCATCGGCATCGCTCATCCGCATCCTGAGACCTATATGGCCCTCAAACGTTGCCTTGCGCCCGCAGGCACTTTCGTTGACTTCGTTGGAGTAGAGGAGTTGGTGAGGTAAAAAGGCTTTTAGCCCTGTCCCACCAGTGAACAGATGGCCGTGAGCCAGAGCAGGGCGGCGAGAACAAGCGAGAGAAAAACGGCAGCACTCCCCATGTCCTTGGCCTTCTTGGCAAGTTCGTTGAACTCCGGCGAGACCAGATCGACGATTTTTTCAATGGCGGTATTGAGAATTTCGGTAATGAGGACGAGGAAGTGGGCGCTGACCAGCAGCACCTTGAAAAAGAGCGGCAAGGGCAGGAAAAAGAGCAGAGGAAGTAGCAGACAGGAAGCCCAGACTTCCTGTCTGAAGGCGACTTCGCCCTTATAGGCGGATATGAATCCGTCTCTGGAATGAAAACAGGCGTGAAGTATCCGTTGCAATGTTGGCTTCTGCTGTTTCATGGAGTGTTCCTGCATATGGCGTTGTGTCGCTTTTGATGTCCTCGTGTTTGCGGAGTTTCTCGGTTTCAGGAATCACGAGACATAACCTTGACCACGACTGCCTGCTGCTTTATGTGTCGAGACTGTCATCAATGCTTGAAAGAGCGTTGTCCGGTGAACATCATGGCAACCTGGGGATGTGCTTCGTTGCAGGCCTCTATGGTCTCGAAGTCGCGCATGGAGCCCCCAGCCTGCAGTATTGCCGAGATTCCCTGGCGGATTCCAATGTCGGCGCCATCGCGAAAAGGAAAGAAGGCGTCCGATATCATAACAGAACCCGATAGATTGGCCCGGTCGTCGCGGACCCGGGCATCTATTTCCTCTTTCTGGCTCCGGTCACGCTTGCCCTGCTCTATTTCAAGGGCCAGATCCGCGTAAGAGATCTGGAAACGGTCGAAACAGAGGATATCAGCGTATTTGGTATAGGCTTTGTGGACCGCAATTTCGGCAACGCCGACCCGGTCCTGCTCGCCGGTACCGATGCCGACGGTGCAACCGTTCTTGACATAGAGCACTGAATTGGAAGTGACACCGTGTTCGATCGCCCAGCCGAACAACATGTCGTCGATTTCCTGCTCGGTGGGCTGTCTCTGGCATATGTATTCCTTGCCTTTCCAGGTGGCTTTCGCTGCTTTGAGGTCCTGCGGACTTCTGATGGAATTGATGGCCGACTGCTGAACGATGATGCCGCCGTCTATCAGACTCTTGAAATCGACGAAGCGGCAGGATTCGAACTCGGCAAGTCTGTCAATTGAGGCTATTTTGACGATGCGCAGGTTTGATCGTTTGCCGAGTATGTCGAGGGTGCCTTCTTCAAATTCGGGAGCGCAGACTATCTCGAGATAATTTTCTGCCAGCAGGCCGGCAGTTTCCAGGTCACACGGCCGGCTCATGACCACGGCACCGCCGAAGGCGGCTATGCGGTCGCTGCGGTTGGCTCTGTCGTAGGCTTCAGCGAGAGTTTTGCCGTAGGCGGCGCCGCAGGGGTTGTTATGCTTGAGAATAACGGCTGCCGGTCTGTCCATGAGGTACTTGAGGATATTGAGGCCGTTGTCGATGTCGGTGAGGTTGATCTTGCCAGGATGTTTCCCCACCTGCAGCATATCTTCGTCGCTGATTGCCGAGACCAGCCCGTTGCCGGGTGAAATGAACGAACACTCTACGAGAACGAGGTTGCCATTGACCAGCTCATAGAGAGCGGCTTCCTGGTCCGGATTTTCGCCGTACCTGACTCCGCGTTCCTCCAGGCTGCCGTCATCGTTTTTGATTTTCCATGTCTTCTTGCGGTAGACCAGGGTCTGACCGTCAAAGGAGATTGTCATTTCCATGGGAAAATGATCACCTAAAATGGTGGTGTACATTTTTTTGAGATCACTCATTGTCTCCTCCTCCGGATGGTATTGAATACGATTAATGCTGAAAGGTGGAATCCCAGTCTTTATAGACGGGGTCGAGTCCCTTGTCTCTGATGACTGATGCCATATCAGAGAGGGAGCGATGATCACCGACGCTGAACTGCTCACCATTGCCGTCGGGATTCGAATAGCCACCGGGTGCCGTGCAGGAACCGGCGGAATAGCGTGTCGGGCCCAGGCCCAGCATACCGTCACGAAAGTGTGGTTCCTCGCGGGTGGAGAGAATCAGGCCGACATCGGCATCAAAAATACGTAAAGCGAAAATGAGCTGACTGATATTCTTCTCGGTCACTTCCTCCAGTGGGGAGAAGGCGCCGGCTGCAGGGCGCAGTCTCGGGAAAGAGACGGTAAAGGCTGTCTGCCAGAACTGGTTGCGCAATAAAAGCAGATGGTGTCCCAGCGACAAGCCCTCGGCGCGCCAGTCGGAGAGTCCCAGCAGGGCGCCGATGCCAACTTCGCGCATACCGGCGGCCCCTGCTCGTCTGGGCGTATCAAAGCGGTAGTGAAAATCGCGTTTTTTGCCGCTGGGGTGGAGTGAGTCGTAGAGCGTTTCGTCGTAGGTTTCCTGGTAGACGGCGACGCCGGTGATGCCCGCTGTGAAAAGGCGACGGTACTGCTCCTCTTCCAGCGGCTGGACCTCTATGGAAACGGCGGCGAAGCGGTGGCGTAAACGCCTGGCGATATCTTCGAGGTAGGAGACGCCGACTATGGCATCCGCCTCACCGGCCACCAGCAGAATATGGCTGAATCCGCGTGAGTGTAAAACCTCCGCCTCCTGCTCGGCCTCCTCCAGCGACAAAACCCGTCGTTCTATTGTGTTGTCAGCAGAAAAGCCGCAGTAGACACATCTATTGGTGCAATAATTTGAAAGATACAATGGCGCATAGAGCTGCGTGGTTCTACCGAAACGCTGCAAGGTCAGTTGTCGTGAGCGGGCGGCCATTTCGCCGAGATAGTGCTCGGCGGCGGGGGAGAGCAGGGCAGCGAGCTCGTGAATCCCGGGCCGGGAGGCGTTGAGAGCCTGCTCTGCGTCTGTCCTGGTATACTGATGTATCTGATGACGGAGATGTGAGAATTGCGGCAGGGCGGTCATTTATCATCCAGAAAGGAAAGATCTTCGCTCAGGCTGCCCTTCTGTGGTGACGAGGCTCTTGTCTGAAGACTTTTTTGTCCCAGACCGGCTTCGTAGGCAGATCTTCCGGCACGTACCGCCTGGGCAAAGGCGGAGGCCATTACAGCAGGATTACCCGAGACGGCGATGGCGGTATTGACAAGAACAGCGTCAGCTCCCATTTCCATAGCCTGGGCGGCGTGAGAGGGGGCGCCGATGCCGGCATCCACCACCACCGGCACGCTTGCCTGTTCGATGATTATGGCGATTTGGAAGGCGGTGAGAATACCCTGGTTGGTGCCGATGGGCGAGCCCAAGGGCATGACGGCGGCAGCGCCTACATCCTGAAGCCTGAGAGCAAGAATGGGATCTGCGTTGATATAGGGTAGGACGATAAAGCCCTCTTTCACCAGTTTTTCAGTGGCGATAAGCGTTTCCGCAGGGTCGGGCAATAGAGTGCGGGGATCCGGGGTCACCTCGAGTTTGAGCCAGTTGGTTTTCGAAACCGCTCTGGCCAGATGGGCAAGGCGAATGGCTTCGTCGCTGTTTCTGGCTCCTGAGGTGTTAGGGAGAAAAACGAGTGTATTTTGGTTAACCACCGTCATGATATCATCTTCGGGATCGCGAAGATCGACTCGGCGTAATGCGACGGTGACCATTTCTGTGCCGGAGGCATCAATGGCCTCCTTGAGCAGAGCGGTGGAGCCAAATTTACCGGTACCCAGAAACAGGCGGGAACGAAAGGGGCTGTCGGCAATTGTCAACATTTCAACCGCCTCCTACAAAACGGATTATTTCAAGAGTATCGCCTTCCTTAAGCAACTGGGTCTCATATTCCTCGGGATCAAGGATCTTTTCATTTAATTCGACAACATAGGAAGAGGGGAGCTCGTGTTTCAGCAGCACTGCGGCAAGCGTAGAACCCGGTGAAATAATGGTTTCTACACCGTTGATGACAACGTTCATAATGATATTCAAAGAAGAAGTTTAGTTGCCGGAAGCGCCTGATAAAGCACAATGGCATCGGTAGAGTCTGTAAAAAATGATACATGCAATCGATTTTAAACTATAATCGGAGAAATCCCTCTTGCCAACCTTGTTTTCCAAACACCGTCTTCTGGTGGAAAATATTGTGCGATAATCGTCTGGGAGGGTAAGATGCAGCGAACGTATCAGGTATAGTGACATCTGTTCCCCAAAAAACGGTCACGTGCCAAATCTTCCACTCTTTACTTGAACGGAAAAACGATGAAGACTCTCACGCCGATCTCGGTTGTTATACTGGCTGCAGGCAAAGGAACCCGCATGAAATCCGACAGGGCAAAGGTGCTGCATGAAGTGTTCTTCAAGCCTATGCTGCACCATGTACTCGATGCCGTCAAACCGCTCGAACCCGATCAGACGGTGGTCATCGTCGGTCATCAGGAAGAAGAGGTCAGGTATTCTCTGCGAAACTACGATGTCGAGATAGTTCGTCAGGAAGAGCAGCTGGGCACAGGTCATGCGGTGCAGATGACCGAAAGCGTCGTCGACGATACCGATGCCGTCGTCATGATCCTTTGTGGCGATACGCCTCTTGTCAGTTCCTCCGCTCTTAAGGAAATGTACAAAAGCCATATGGCTTCAGCTTCGGATCTGAGTATTATGACAACCATACTCGACAATCCCTTCGGCTATGGCCGTATCCTCTCCGAAAATGAAAAACTCGTGGCCATTGTTGAAGAAAAGGAGGCCGATGAGCGCCAAAAGAAAATCGGTGAGATAAATGCCGGAATATACCTGGTGGGTCGCAATTTTCTTTTCGAAGCGCTGAAAAATGTCACCCCCGACAACACTCAGGGCGAGTTTTATCTCACCGATATTGTCGAATACTGCGTTACCCGTGGCAGATCGGCATCAACCTTTCTCAATGAACGCTCCCAGGAAGTCCTTGGCGTCAATTCGAGAATCGAACTCGAAGCGGCTGACACCGAGTTGCAGCGCAAAAGGAATATCGATTTGATGCGACAGGGCGTGAGTATAATCAGTAGTGCCTCAGTAAGAGTTTCCCCCGAGGCGGTTATCGGCCGAGATTGCACTCTGATGCCAAACGCTCAGATTCTCGGCAATACCACCATCGGCGACTTTTGCACCATCGGCTCTGGCGCCATTCTCGAAAACTGTACGGTTGGCGATAAGGCGGTTGTCGGTGCCTACAGCGTCTTGAGCCATGTGGATATTCCTGAAAAGGGGCACATTGAAGCCATGACGCTGAAGGGGGCAAGGAGGCAATGAAATCGGTAGTTGCAGTTGAAAGCAAGGCAAGAAAAGTCATGCGCTACTGAAGAACATGATTGTTGATCGACAGGGAATCGTGGCAACGCCGGGAGGCGGTATGCCTTCACCTACTGAAATGGGCGAATGTTATAGGCCCAAAGACCAAGGCTCAACCGGAAAAATCCGTTGAGCCTTTGTCATATGGATTCGGCGGTGACCGCCACTCCCATAGAGTCACCCATGCAGTACCATCGGCGCTGAAGAGCGAGTCATCT
>CAKZOA010000139.1 GCA_937132035.1 uncultured Desulfobulbaceae bacterium
GAAAGAATTGCCAGCGGGGCATTCAAAGACGACGATGCCGGCAAACTCTCTGTGGTGGGGAAACTGGTGGCGACGCTCAAGGGCTGGTTAGCCATGCTCATCGACTTTGTCCTGAACTTTTTCTAAAAAAACCGGCCAACATTTTTTTAGGTGCTCTTCCGATAAACGTGAGCAGCGGGTGTCGGAGCATGCAGTGGTGTTTGGGACTTTTACAGGAGGGGCGGAAGCCGCTTGTTTACCAGAGTTTCTTGACAGCTGGTATGATGAGTGGTATGAGTGGCGGCACAACAGAGGGAGAGAAATATGATTTTGGAGACAACCACTACCGTCGAGGCCATCGTCAATCTTCTTAAGAAGCGAATCTGCAGCGGCATTTACCGCCCTGGCGACAAGCTTCCCAGTGAAAGAGTGTTGCAACAGGAGGTGGGTGTGGGCCGGCTGGCGTTGCGCGAAGCTCTTTCGCGGCTTAGCGCCATGGGGATTACAGCTACATCGCATGGGAGGGGAACCTTTGTTCAAGGAGATGTTAAAAGCGCAACGCTTGCTGATGTTCTCGTTCCCTATGGTGCCTTGAGCGATCCCAAACGTCTGGAAGATCTGGTTCTGGCCAGGGGAATGATCGAGAGTGAAATCGCCGGAATCGCAGCGCTGCAACGTACCGAAAAACAGCTGGAGATGCTCTGGAGTATAGTTGAATACCAGTTCTCTGCCACGACCAGCTCCGAAAGGGTAGCCGCCCAGGATTTGCATTTCCACCGAATGCTTGCCGAGAGCATCGACAACACCTTTCTGGCGACAATGCATGCCGCTCTGACCGATCATATCAAGATGTTTCTCAGGGCATTCGTCAAGAGTAAAAGCAATCCGGCGGAGGTTATGGAACCTCATCGCTCCATTCTCAAGGCAATCGAGAAGCGGGACAGCGACGCGGCCAGATATCACGCCCGCGCACATGTCACCTATAGCGTCCGGGATTATGAGGAATATATACTTCAAACCGGTGGAGGGGGTGCTCCTTGAAATATCTTGTTCTCGTTGCCGCAGTGCTGATGCAGATGTGCCTTGGCGCCACCTATTCCTGGTCCGTCTACGTTCAGCCGCTTAAAAACCTCACGGGGCTGCAGCAGGGGCCGGTTCAGATACCGTTTACCGTTTTCTATTTCGTCTTTCCCCTGGCCATGCTTGTCGCCGGCAGCATGCTTGCCAAAACGGGTACGCGCAGAAGCGCCATGATCGGTGGGCTGTTCTTCGGCGGCGGCTGGATCGTTGCCGGATTTGGCGGTACGAGTTTTCTCTTTACCATTTTGGGCATAGGAGTGTTGGCGGGAATAGGTGCCGGAATGGCCTACATTGTTCCCATCGCTGTCTGTATCCAGTGGTTTCCTCGGAATAAAGGTCTGGTCACCGGTGTGGCGGTGGCCGGTTTCGGCGGCGGCGCCGCACTGGTCAGTCACGCCGGCGGCTGGTGTATGGACGTGCTGCAAATGACGCCTTTTGCCACTTTCCTGCTGCTGGGGATGGTTTTCGCGGTGGTCGTTTTTTCGGCGGGGACTGTCATGCGACCACCCGCCGGTAAATCGACGGGCGCTCTTCCCAAACCGGTGGCGCTGCGTCGGTTTCTTGGCCATCCGGCTTTTCATTTGCTCTACGCAGCCATGTTTACCGGCCTTGCCGCGGGTTTTTCCGTAAATGCCAATCTCAAGGAAATGTACAACGGTCCTGGAGATATAGTTCGCATCGGCGTCCTGGCGGTTTCTCTCTTTGCCGTTGCCAATGCCGCCGGCAGGGTTCTGTGGGGGTCACTGTTCGATCGGTTGCGTGCGCCGACGGTGATCCAACTCAATCTCTATTTCCAGGCCCTGGTCCTCCTGGCAGCGCCAATGCTGCTGGACTCTGAAACAGGCTTTTATCTTTTGGCAACGCTTACGGGGTTCAACTATGGCGGTGTCCTGGTAATCTATGTTTCCTCAGCCTCCCGCATATGGGGCAGTGCCAATGTCGGACAGGTCTACGGCTGGCTGTTTTCAAGCAATATTCCTGCATCCCTGGCCCCCCTTCTGGCGGGCGTAGTCTACGACCACTACGGCGATTTCAAAACGGTCTACCTGGTTCTGGCCATGTTGCTTGCCAGCTGCGGCGTGCTGGTGGCTTTGACAGGGAAGACCGTCGCTCAGGTGACTCCCCAGGCGAGATGAAAAAAATTGATTAGCCCTGAAATTCAGCTTAGCCAATTCCTCAGAGACAGGGATGCTTTTTTCACGGGTGTTTGTAGTCACCTCCCCAAATACGGGTTTATGGCGCCCCGGGGTAAAGAGCCCCCTGTCTGAAAATGAGATGCAGAACAGTAGGGAGAATCAGGAAAGTCTTTGCTATACCCTCCATAAAGCCTGTTGCGTGGGTTATGCGTACTTCATACTCCTTGAAGAATCGGCGACAATTACTACAATGAAGGTAAGCTAGACATTCCATGGTTCTATACTGCGGCAGCCTCTGCGGGACCCGATCCCTTTTAGGCGTCCAGGCCGCTGTCTGCAAAGGGAAGGAGCAATGACAATTATCAAAGCACGCTTCGGCGAGCACCATTCGGATTCCACAGCCAGGGCGAAGAAAAAAGAAGATACGCCTGCTCCTCTCTATCAACTCCATGTCTCTCTGGCCTTTTCCGAGCCGGTGATCTGGCGGCGACTCCTGGTGCCGGGCGAATTGACGCTACAGGAGTTCCATAGGGTTCTGCAGGTCTGCATGGGCTGGAGTGGAGAGTTCAATCATCAGTTTTATATCGGTAAGATTTTCTATTCCGCATCCGCTTCTTCGACCGAAGGAATGCGTTTTCATGAGGCAAACCATCTCCTCGCTGATCTTGAGGAAGCCGTTAAATGGTGCTGTACCTATATTTATGATGCCGGCGATGGCTGGGAACATGAGATTATACTGGAGGATGCGCTGCCGGCTGACAAAAGGCGCGTCTCCCCACGTGTGATCGACGGTGAATGGGCGGCGCCGCCAGAGAGCATCGATGGTGTTCACAGGTATACGGAACTGCTGTATGCCCTGGAAAACCCGCAGGATGAAAAAAGTAAAAAATTGTTGCTGGCCCATGACCTTGCCGGTTTCGATCCCTATCGCTTTGATAAAGAGGCCATCAATACCGAACTGGAAAAATGTATGAGGCTGCAATAAACGCAGCGGCGGCTGCAAAGGTGCCCTGCTGCGACACCTGTGTTGTGCTGGTTAAGGCCGTAGAAAAAGTACTCGACAGAAAATACCGCTGGGACTATTATTGCCCGCCAGGCTCTATCTCTGCTCGCAATTAGAGGGCAGGGGGGCCTTGCGTCTTTACTGCACGATTAGGATCAAATATCAATAATACAAAGTAGATGATTCGTTTTTGTATCGCCCTGCTTGGTGTTGTCGCCCTTGCCGCCGGGGGGGCGGCGTACAATATCCTGCTGGACAAGCAGGATAAGTACTCTGTCGCATTATCGGAAGTATCGGTACCTCGTTTCGAAGCGCTCGAGATTGATTTTCTTCATCATTTCGAGCTCTCAGGCGGACTGCCCTATGCAGCAGCCGCTCTCATCGATGTCGATGGCGACGGCCTGGAGGAGCTGTTTCTTGGTGGCGGTCTACGACAAGCC
>CAKZOA010000140.1 GCA_937132035.1 uncultured Desulfobulbaceae bacterium
CTCCTTTCTGGCCGTGGGGGTTCTTATGCTGCTTATTGGATATTTTTCACCATTAAAAGGTGTTGAAAAGAATACAACATAGTTCAATAAAAACAGTGATATAAATGCAAAAAGCCTCTATAATGGACAAATGGTTCTCGCCAAAGAAATTTATCCAAAACGGAGGCTTTATGCACAGAAAGAATATCAAGCTCATCGTCCGAAAACAACTGAAAAAACGCTATCCGAACTGGAATCTCCTTCAGCGAAAGACCAAAAAAGAAATTGCCCAACGAGTATTGTCGGAAATTCATGCTGAATATGATTTTAAACAAACCGTTACAGCTCCGCCGGTTGAACTTCTGGGAATCGAGCAACAGGCACCGCTCAAGGGTATTATGAATCTTGAATCGATGGTTCAACTTATTGATACCGTTAAGAAATCAAGGATGGTCAATTTGAACGATTACAAGCGGTCTCACCTATATATAAAGGACAAGGAACTGCAATTTATAGATAAACTGCTTGACGAGCGAATCATCAACCGTCTTTTGGCTCCAGAGGGATACAGTCCGGCAATGCGTGAGATATTTCCCAGTCACCTGTTCCGAGCCGAACTGCTCAAAGCGATAAAGTACCCCGAAGTCAGTTATCGAAAATTCTGCACAGAAGAATATCTTGGCCTGGATCGTCAACAAAACAGAGTTTTTATTGGTCTACCGCTGAACAAGAAGAGCATGATCGACCATACACAACTCAGCAAGTTTAGAAGCTCGTTCTCTTTCCCTCAGCAGGTAAACCTTTTGGTGTATATCCTGCACCATTTCTTCCAGTCCGGGCTTCTTGGCGACCAGGTATTGCACGGAGTTGATTCCACAGAGCTGGCAAATGACTGTCAGTACCCCTTGGCCACTCTGACTATCAAAGGGAAAAAGATACGTATTTACAGCGACCTTGACTGTGACTGCGGAAGACGCAGAAAAAAACGGAACAAATCGATCTATGTGGTCGGCTACAGGCTGCATACCCTGACGGCCATAGACGCCAAGTCAGGTCAGAGCTTCCCGCTTGTTTCCCTTCTGGCTCCGGCAAATCATCATGATAGCCATTTTCTGCCCTTCCTGGTCAACTTGGCGCAGGCGATCGGGATCGACCTGCAACTCATTACCGCCGATGAAGCCTACCATGATAAGGATGGTTCTCTGTATGCAGACACAGGGGTAATCGTGACAACGCCGCCCTCGGCTAAAGTCCTCCCGCCGCAACATACTGATTCTGAGACCGGTTCCGTCTTTTGCCATACGCACTGTGACATCTCCATGTCGCACGTGGGCGTCGAAAACCAGATGCACGAGTATAAATGCAATGATGTCACGGGTGAATGCTTGTTTCCTGGACGTTGTTCGCAATACCGATTTGTGCCGGTCGACGGTGGAATATTTCAGCAAATCCCCTGTCATACCGCATTGATCCAAGAGGCTCACGATATCCGTAAAAACTGTGAACGCCCCTTTAACCTCTTGAAAAACCAAGCCGGACTTGAAACAGTCCGGGTTCGTAGCCAACAAGCGACAATGGCACGTTGCACCTTGAGCAGCATTGCTGTGTTATTGATAAAGATGGCCGCACAACGCCAAAAGATAGCTTGTGCAGAAAAGCCGCAACAACTTGCAATGTTCCCGACGAGGAAAGCTGCGTAGCCGTAACAATACGATAACATATAGATATATAAAGATATTTGATAAAATTGAGACACATTCCACTATTTAGGCTTTAGGTTAAACTCGTTAAGCTTATCATCTCAGAACAGGGGTTGCCCCCACCAGAGGCTTATATAAAACCCAACAAAACACGTGATAAGTGTCAAGCGTTTTAACAGAAACCATGGATAGCCGGAAAAAATAGCTGATTCTTCAGTAGGGATTAGCTTGATGATTTAGTTAGAGGACACATTTCAACACCCTTTATTAGTGACCACCTCGGAACTCCGCAAATCATTACAGACGATACTGGAGCGGTTGCATGGAAAGGGACGTATTCACCATTCGGTGAAGTTGCTGTAGATCCGAGCAACACAATTATTAACAATATTCGAATGCCAGGGCAATATTTTGACGATGAGACAGCGCTTTTTTTCAATTGGAATCGGTACTATAGCTCTGAAACTGGGAGGTACATATCAGCCGATCCTATCGGGCTTTCTG
>CAKZOA010000141.1 GCA_937132035.1 uncultured Desulfobulbaceae bacterium
TCTCAATTGTTTAATCCGCAACATAATCTTATTGATGTCGCCTATGAGCTCGCCGAAGAACTTGAACGACGTGCCTACCCTCCACTTCTGCCGAGACATCCGCAACAGCCAATACTGACAACCACCTTTGTCAACAACGACAACCTCAACGAGACATCGCAATTCAGCAGAGTAATGCAGGAACATCTCACTTCACGTTTCGTCCAGATGGGCTACACCGTCAGGGAAGTCAAACTGCGCCAGGAACTTGAGGTCGCTCCGCTGAGCGGAGAAAAGATTCTTTCGAGAAACATTGTTGATCTACAGCCGCAGCAGCTGGCTCAGGCCGTTGCCGTGGGAACATACTCCGTGGCCAACCAAACCATCTTTATTTCGGCGCGATTGATCGATCCGGTCAATGCCACCATTCTCTCCTCCGTCGACCACCAGATGACCATGGATGCGACACTGATGGCCATGTTCGGTCTTCGCCCCAACGAGAGTGAAAGCATGGACCTGATAGCTCAACCCAGGCGCTCCTTCATGACCAGATTACTCTATAGATAACAAGGTTCGAGCTTACCCTGCTGTCATGGCTCTGGTAAATATCTCTGCGGTGTTGCGATTGACCATGCAGAAACTGCGCAAGACTGAAATATCCAGCGGCATAGGACTTTCCTCCTACAAACGAAATAGAAAAATTCTCATCTTCAAAAAATCCCAAAAGTGGTATATCCTCAAGGAACAAGGATACCGCAATGAAGAGAAGATCCTGGCGCTGGAGTCCTTGGAAAAAGCCCTTAGCGATGGTATCAAAAGAGAGTTCCCCCGCAGTAGAAAAATACGCATGTACACACTTACTGATTCTCTGGATCTGGGAAAGGCCTATAAGAAATTATAGCCGCCCGATGAATACGCACATTTTCCTGCCCCCTCTTAAGCGATGCTTGTTCTCAGATGCGCTGCCTGTCGCAGTAAATTATGGAAATATGACAAAGTAGGTCCCGGAGAGGTTCTACGCTGTCATAAAAAGAGAATAGACAGGGTCTACTCTCTTGAAGTCCGGGGCCAGAAAATTGTCTGCCGTTGCGGCAAAGAAATAGGAATCGACAAAGGCAGCTTCTACAAAATGATCGCCACGTCATTTACCTACAGCGGCACCAAACGGACCTGAGCAAAGCACTTCCGGTCTGAGCGGGAAGCCTCCCCTCTGTCAATAGCTCCAGAAAAGATGGCGGGGTGAGCTAGCCCGGAGTTACCGGAAGAGCAGGCCTTCCCTGTCCAGCAGCGTTATCCTGCGGCCGTTTACGGCAATAAGTCCCTCCTCGCTCATTTTGGCCAATATTCGCGAGAGTGTCTCGGGTATGGTTCCCAGCAAAGATGCCAGCTGGCCTTTGGAGATTTCCAGTTCTACGGTTTCTTTGCCGTTCTGCTCTTCCTGAAGGTAGAGAAGATATTCGGCCAGCCGGGCCGGCACCTCCTTGAGAGATAAATTTTCAATCTGCGTTGTAAACCTGCGAAGCCTCAGAGAAAGTACGGCCAGCATATTGAGGGCGATGGAAGGATTGCCATGGATCAGGCCGACGAAACTGTCGCGGGGAAAGAACAATGTTTCCGTCCTGCTCAGACACTCGGCCGAGGCCGGAAAAGGCTGGCCGTGGAAAACCGGTACTTCGCCGAAGGGTTCTACTGGCCCGAAAATGTGGAGAATGTGCTCCTTTCCGCCGGGTGACATTTTGTAGATTTTCACCTTTCCTGAAGCAACCAGATAGAAACCGTTGCCCTCATCGCCCTCAAAAAAGACAGCCTCTCCTCTGCCATAACTTTTCTGGAAACTTATCTGTGCAATATCATCAATTTGCTTCTCAGGGAGTTTGTTGAAAAGGGCACACTTTTTGAGTATTTCTCGTTTGTTCATGGTATACTTTCCCTGTCATTGGCGGACGGTGGCATTGACCAGCAACCTAATTTCTTCAGCATCCTCTTCCATCACGGCAAGAGCTGTGCTCTTTTTTCGGGGCCGTCGGCACTATTGCACCAGGCGGTATTACGCTACTACAGCATCCTCGGAGTGGCTTCAGCAATCGACAAACTGTATCCTGCAAAACTGACAAATGCAAATATCCATATTCCTTGCCATCATGCATATTCCATGAACGGAAAGAAAAAAATTATCCATATAGACATGGATGCTTTCTACGCTTCCGTGGAACAACTGGACAAACCGCACCTGCGCAACAGACCCGTCATCGTCGGCGGCAACCCGCAAAAACGCGGAGTGGTGGCCGCCTGCTCCTATGAAGCACGAGAATATGGCATTCACTCGGCGATGCCCTGCTCAACGGCTGCCAGACTCTGTCCCCGGGCGATATTCACAGCCCCTCGCATGCAGCGCTATAAGGATATTTCTGCCGAGGTGATGTCAATACTAGCAGAATTTACCGACCTCATCGAGCCGTTGTCTCTGGATGAAGCGTACCTCGATGTTACTCGTAACCGAGAAAATAATCCATCGGCCACCAGAATCGCCGAAAAAATCCGCTACCGCATCCATACAGCCACAGGCCTTACAGCTTCTGCCGGTGTTTCCTACAACAAATTCCTGGCAAAGATCGCCTCGGATCTCAACAAGCCGGATGGTATCAGTATCGTACCTCCGGATAAGGCCGTCTCTTTCCTCGATCTTCTTCCCATCGGCAAGTTTCATGGCATCGGCAAGGTAACGGAGAAGAAAATGGTGCGGCTGGGAATAACCCACGGTCGCGACCTTCGCCGGTTCAGCAAGGAAGACCTGCTGTTTCATTTCGGCCGGAGCGGAGCTTTTTTTTACGACATCGTCCGTGGAAAAGACGACAGACCGGTCCAATCAAGCCGTGAGAGAAAGTCCATCGGCAGTGAAACAACCCTGCAGCACGATACCTCTGATACCGGATTATTAAAAGACATTCTGAGCCATCTCGCCGCAAAGGTGGAAAAGGCCATGCAGGCACGGGAGTGTGGCGGCGCCTGTGTTACCTTGAAGGTAAGATATCATGACTTCAGGACCATCACCCGTTCGGTAACGCTGGCTGAGCCGCTTTTTACCAGTATGGAAATACTAAGACAGGTCGACAGACTGCAACGGGACACCGAAATCGGAAAGAGAAAAATCAGGCTGCTGGGCATAACCCTTTCGAAGCTCAGTAGCAAGAACGTGCAAAGACCCGTGCAGCTGATGCTGCCCTTTGACTGAGTCGACGGAGCAATTCCGCTTCCTCATCCCGTTATTCCCGCTGTTCCCGCTGTCATTTTCTCCATGACCGCTTCCCGCCATGGCTGCTGCGGTAATTTCGGCTTACTGAACGGATATCGACAGTCGTGCATCGGTGAAGAGCGTGAGGGGATGCAAAGAGCGAAAAAAATCAGTGACTATCCACTGGAGATCACCTCAGATCCAGGGAAACAGCGCACTTTCCCGGCAGGATAAGTATGGGGTTTACAACGTGTGTAGGGTAAGGTACCATCGCTCCAAATACACCTGACATTATTCCTCTTTCAACCGAGAACACTTCATGAAAGATCTTATCAAGTCGATTTTTACCATTCTTCAATACGCCGGTAAAACGATAACCGTTTTTCGCAACATAGTTTTCAACACTATATTCATCGGCGTTATCATCCTTTTCTGCCTGGTCTTTTTTACCGGAGAGAAAAACGAGGTTTCCCCGAACAGCGCTCTACTGCTGAGCATTACAGGCGATATCGTCGAAGAAAAACAGATCATCGACCCCATAAGTGAGCTTTTTAATGAAACGTTAGGATTCTCCCGCTTGCCCGAGGAGACACTGCTGCAGGATATACTCGACGCCATTTACGCCGCAGCAGACGATGAGGCCATCAGCGCCATCGTCCTCGATTTGAGCAAGATGGGAACAGGGTCGCTCAACCAGATCCGCGACATAGGCTCTGCTCTTGAGTACTTCAAAATGAGTGGCAAACCTGTTGTTGCCGCGGAAGACTACTATACCCAGAACAAATATTTTCTCGCCTGCTACGCCGATAAAATTTTCCTCAACCCCATAGGAATTGTCGACCTGCATGGATTAGGAGCCTACCGCCTCTATTTTCATGACGCCCTGGAAAAACTCAAAGTCAACTACCATGTCTTTCGGGTAGGATCCTATAAATCTGCACTGGAGCCAATCACCCGCAACTCCATGTCCACGCAAGCCAAGGAGCAGAATGACAACCTTTTACAGGCACTCTGGCAGGAAGTGGAAAACGAGATAGTCACGAGGAGAAAAATATCTGGTGCGACTCTCGAAGAATATACCAACTCAGTCGCTTCGCTGCTCAAACAGTTCGACGGAGACACCGCTCAGCTGGCACTGCAGACAGGACTGGTCGACGACCTGAAAAGCAGAGAACAGCTTCGCGCCTTCCTGATCGGCATAAGTGGATATTCGACGGCCGGCGATTTCCGCCACGTTGGCTTCAAAAACTATTTAAAAACGGTTTCTCGGTCATACACCGATACATCACAGAATAATGTCATTGGCGTCATCGTCGCCCAGGGCAATATACTGACCGGCGTCCAGCCCCCGGGATCCATTGGCAGTGAAACCATGGTCAAACTGCTCCGGCAGGCCCGTAACGACAGCAGGGTGAAAGCCGTAGTCCTCAGACTCAACAGCGGCGGAGGCTCGGTTTTCGCATCTGAAATAATCCGCCAGGAGCTATTGGAGCTGAAGGCCAGCGGCAAGCCATATGTCGTTTCCATGGCGGCAGTAGCCGCCTCGGGAGGATACTGGATCTCGGCGGATGCCGATCAGATCTGGGCGCACCCCACCACCGTCACCGGTTCCATCGGCATATTCGGAGCAATCCCAACCTTTGAAAAATCTCTGGCCCATATGGGTATCTACAACGATGGTACGGCAACGGCCGAACTCGCTTCCGGCCTTGATCTCACTCAGCCCCTTTCGCCGGAAATCAAACAATCGATTCAGATCGGCATAGAGCACGGATATGAAACGTTCCTCTCCATCGTCTCCTCCGGCCGCGGTCTTGACAGGATCGATGTTGAGAGGTTGGCCCAGGGTCGTGTTTTCGACGGCAGAACTGCCATGAAGCTCGGACTTATAGATAAGCTCGGCAATCTCGAAGATGCAATCAAGGCCAGTGCATCCCTGGCTGGACTGCAAACCTATACTGCCGAATATATACGCAGTTCGCTCTCTTTTCCTGAAAGACTGCTTGGCAGGTTTAAGCTGGAAGCGACCACCTTTTTGGGCCGGGGACAGCAGCGACACCCCCTGGCGGACAAAGCCGAATTTTTTACGGACTCTCTCGCCGGTCTCTTCCTTTTCAATGATCCGAAGGCTATGTATGCACACTATATGATTCATTTTCGTTAAGATATGGCCACTCTCAGATCTCCTCGTCGAGCAGACCATCTCAACTCATAAAATAGTCGGATCAGGACCGCAATGAAAGCCAAGCCTCTGTCAATCACTTTTGTACTGTTTCTCGGTCTTGCAGCCTCCATTGTATTCGCTACCGGTGTTGGTTATCTGCCAATTACCGCTGGCGAGGTCATCCAGATCATCTGGGGCCGTCTTTTCGCCGATACCTACCCGGCCGCTATCAATCAGGCATTTCCTTTCGTCGTCCTCGATGTACGCCTTCCCCGGATTTTGACCGCCGTTTTGGTGGGAGGCGGCCTTGCCGTGGCCGGCTGCGTATTCCAGGCGATACTGCTCAACCCGCTGGCCGACCCGTACACCCTTGGCATTTCCTCGGGAGCCGCTTTCGGTGCTTCACTGGCTCTGATTCTGGCTATTATCGGCATCACCCTGCCTTTTTGGTTCTCGGTACCACTCTTTGCTTTTTTAGGGGCGATAGCCACACTCTATGCGGTGTTTTACCTTGCCTCCGCTGATACAAGGTTGTCTTCAAATACCCTTATACTTTCCGGCGTCATACTCTCAGCCATACTCTCTGCCGGTATTGGTTTCATCAAGTATCTCGCCGACGAGGAAGTCAGCATCATTATTTTCTGGCTGATGGGCAGTCTGGTGGGAAAATCATGGACGGACGTAGTCCTGGTGGCCTTCCTCCTGGCCCCCTCCTTCCTGTTGATTCTCTATTTCGCCAGGGATCTCAACATCATGTCGCTAGGCTCTAAAACATCTGATACGCTTGGCATAGAAACTGCCAGGATACGCAAAATACTGCTTGTCAGTGCCTCACTTATCACCGCCGCCTGCGTCTCTGTCTCAGGTATTATCGGCTTCGTCGGCTTGATCATACCTCATATTTTGCGGCTTGCACTGGGCGCGGACAACAGAGTACTTCTCCCGGCATGTTTTTTCGCTGGAGCACTCCTGTTGCTTTTTGCCGATACCGTTACCAGAGCTTTTCTGCCTTCTGAACTGCCTATAGGGGTATTGACATCGCTGATCGGAGGCCCGTTTTTCTGCTATATCTTTCGTCAAAAACAACTCGGGTCTGTCAGCCAATGAGCCAGTCACCACTCTTTACCATGGACAGCGGCATTTTCAAGTATGGCAACACCGGCGTTTTCGACGATCTCAGCTTTTCTCTTCGAGCAGGTAGATTTTACGGTCTTATCGGCCCAAACGGCAGCGGCAAAAGCACTCTTATAGATTTGCTCATGGGCATCAAAGAACTGAGCGGGGGCCGCCTCACGTATAAGTGTCGCACTCTTAACAGCTACCGGAAAAAGGATTTGGCACGACATCTCGCCCTGGTGCCGCAGCAGATAACGGTGGGTTTCGACTATAGTGTCTACGATCTTGTTCTTATGGGACGTCACCCCTACATCCCTCGTTTTTCAGCACCTACCGCCGATGACGTGCAGCGCGTTGACGAAGCACTTGAGCTTATGGATATATTTCATCTGCGAAAAAGATCGGTAGGCACCCTCTCGGGAGGGGAAAAGCAACGGGTTATCGTCGCTAGAGCCCTGGCACAGGCAACAGAGACAATTATGCTCGATGAAGCCACCTCCAGCCTTGATATCAAACACACCATAGAAATTATGCGCGTTTTGCAGCGCAGAGTAAAGGAATCCGGAGTAACGGTGCTTGCCGCCATACATGATCTCAATCTTGCCGCAGCGTTTTGCGAGGAACTTCTCGTTTTGAAAGAGGGACGCCTCTATACCATGGGAAAAACCGATGAGATCCTCTCTTCGGCTCTGCTGTTAGAGGTTTTTTCCGTCCAGGGCGCCGTCCTCAAAGACAGGGCGTATCCACGTATAGAGTACCAGATGCATGAAGGGTGATGCGTTTCGCCCCAACAAAAATCTCCAGGTGAGGCCTCGTCTCCAGACAGATAAGATTTTCCGGGTCAGAGTGTGGGAGTTCAAGGTCGAACCATACACTCCTGTGGAAAAATGAGTGGTATTTTCCATGTCATGCTCACTGGAGTAACCGTCAATAACTCACAACCTTTACCATGATGGATTTTACCGGAAATCGCCGCCTAACATCTAAATATGTCAGGAAAAAATGCTGTTTTTAAAATTTTTTTCTCACTCCAGTTCAATGTTATTGGTGACCACGCAACCTTCTGCATTACAAGGGAAATCTCTCTATGCATAGGTAATATTACCTATGCCCCTTGCTGTATTCCTACCTATTTACAGGCGAATGAATCACTGCTAAGAAATGTGTGTATGATAGATACCACTCAGTGCAAAACCGCAAACCGTAGGATGGAATCATGGCAAAGGACAAAAAAACACCAGAAAACAGTACGCCGGCTTCGGTCGGTACTCGAAAGAATCATCAATTCAACGACGACATACGTTTTGTCGTACCGATGCCTGGGAGGTCCGCCTGGCACTCGCAGCACGATCAACCGACCTTCAAAAAGCTGCACACTTTCAGTAAACGGGCAGGAGACTGTGCCCTTGAAGATTACCAGGCTCAGTTCCTCATGCAAAGAGAGTACCTGATCGACTGATGACCGTCTGCACTCTCTGTCCTCGCTACAACTCTGTTCGAGGACGGAGAGCGTACTCGCCTCACTGACCGTCATAGCCATCTCCTTGCCCCGCTAACACTTGCCCCGCTAGCACCTGCCACCGCAACTCACCACAAACCCTATCATCCACCAGCGGGTGTGCACTCTTCACCGGGATTCTTCTCCATCCTTTCGATACATCATAAATATTCAGTCATCCAGGGCGAGAACCGCTCCGGTGGCTGCCGACGATGCCAGGCGGCTGTAGATTTTCAGGTATCCGGAGATCACCCGGGGAGCCGGCTTTTGCCACCTACCTCGTCTTTTGGCCAGGATGGCGTCGTCTACCCGGAGCGAAATCTCCTTGGCGCCTATATCGATGACTATTTCATCGCCATTCTCAACCAGTGCCAGAGGGCCACCCGCCATCGCCTCGGGCGAAATATGGCCGACAAAGCAACCGTTGTTGGTCCCAGAGAACCGCCCGTCGGTAACAAGGGCGACGGTCTTGCCCATGCCCAGTCCATGGAGGAGTTTCATGGCCTTGAACATCTCCGGCATTCCCGGTCCGCCCTTGGGACCTTCGTAGCGGATAACGACGACGTCACCAGCGCTTACCTGGCCCTGCATGATCGCTTCATTGGCTTCCTGTTCACTGTTGAAAACCCGGGCTGGACCACTGAATGTATGCATTTCCGGATCAATGGCCGCCGGTTTGGTAATGGCCGAATCCGGTGCCAGATTGCCACGGAGAACGGCCAGTCCTCCGAAGGCACTGAAAGGATTTTGTAACGTCTTGATGACCTCATTATCCGGAGAACGATACGGCGCCACGTTCTCTGCCAGGCTTGCACCAGTGACCGTTGGGACGTCACCGTTGAGCAGGGGCAGCAGTTCGGCCATGACGGCAGGGACTCCGCCGGATCTGTGGAAATCGATAACATTGGCAGATGCCGCCGGATTCATTTTGGCAACCAACGGTGTGGAACGACTTATCCGGTCAAATAGATCTATATCGAAGCCTATGTCCGCTTCATAGGCAATAGCCGGTATATGCAGCGCTGCATTGGTCGAGCCGCCAATGGCCGCCGTCAATCGAACCGCATTCTCCAGAGACTTCAAGGTAATAATTTGTCGAGCGGAGACCTCGTTTCGAATCAGTTCGACTATGGCTTCACCGCTGGCAAAGGCTACCTGCATCCTTCCGGCATGAGTTGCCGGTATCATGGCACTGCCTGTCAGCGACATACCAAGCGCCTCGGCAATGCAGCACATGGTATTGGCCGTACCCAAAAACGAGCATGATCCGCAGGTAGGCGCACAGGTATCTTCCATGGCAACCAGTTCATCCATGTCGATGGCTCCCCGGCGCAATCTGCCGACACCTTCGATGATGGAAGTGGAATCAGAGGTACGGCCGTCTATCTGAGGTCCACCGAGCATTGGTCCGCCGTTCACCAGAATAGCGGGCAGATCGAGCCTGGCTGCCGCCATGAGCATGCCCGGCACTATCTTGTCACAGGAACCAAGCAGAACAATGCCGTCAAAGCGGTGGGCCTGAACCATCAGCTCAATGCTGTGAGCAATGATATCCCTGGTCGGCAGTATGTAACGCATACCCTCATGGCCTTCAGCGATACCGTCGCAGGCACCGATGACGCCGAACTCAACAGGGGTCCCGCCATTGCTCCAGATACCGGCCTTAACCGACTCCGCTACCTGGCGCAGATTACTGTGACCGGGCACCACCGTACTCCAGGCGTTGGCCACTGCGATCATAGGTCTTTCAAGATTCCGATCACTGTACCCCATGGACTTGTAATAGGCGCGGTTAATACTCCACTCCGGCCTTTTGAGTATCTCCTGACTGCGCAGTTTCATCCTCGCCTCATTGTGGTAGATTTTTTGACAACATACACCGAACAGCCTGAAAAAATGTTGTGCCCATGCCAGTTCTTGTCAGCAGGCGAGAGCCGCCGCCATTCTTATGGCCTCCACCATTGACTGCGGATTGGCACGTCCATCGCCAGCTTTGTCAAAGGCAGTGCCATGGTCCACCGATGTACGGACAATGGGCAGACCGATAGTGACATTTACTCCGGCCATCTGCCCCCAGGTATCAGTGGCATCGTCATAGACAAAGCCGGAAAGCTTTGCCGGAATATGCCCCTGATCGTGATACATGACCACCACTGCATCATACATCCCCCCCTTCATTTTGCTGAAAACGGTATCTGCGGGCAACGGCCCCTCCACCTGAATCATCAGAGCCCTGGCCGCCTCCACCGCCGGCAGTATTTCTTGTTCATCCTCAGTGCCGAAGAGGCCACCCTCGCCGCAATGCGGATTGAGACCGGCAACGGCTATGCGGGGAAGGGGTATCCCCAGCAGTTTGAGTGTTTCATTGGTGAGTTGGATCACTTTTTCTATCCGCTCCTTTTTCACCCGGTCACAGGCTTCCCGCAGCGAGACATGGGTTGACACATGGGTTATGCGAAAACCTTTGTCGGCGAGCATCATGGCAAAATCGGCGGTTCCCGTCTTCTCTCCGTAAATCTCGGTATGCCCGGCATAATGGTATCCGGCCATGTTTATAGCCGCTTTGTTGATCGGTCCCGTTACCGTGCCGTCAATATCACCGGCCATTGCCAGCGCTATGGCCCGGTCGACATATTCAAAAGAAGCCCGGCCCTGTGTTGCTGTCACGGTTTTATGCCGCAGTTCACCGATAGGGATGTTTTTGAGATCAAGAACATCCAGCGAGCCATGACGAAAGAGACCATCGTCTGGTTGTTCACAGCTGTTGATCTCCATCGACAGTTTCGAAAAGGCAACCGCGTTTGCCATAATGGTGGCATCGCCAATGATCAGTGGCCTGCACAAAGTGTAGATATCTTTCTCTGCCAGGGCCTTGGCGCATATTTCAGGGCCGATTCCTCCGGGGTCCCCCATGCTAATGCCAAGAAGCGGAAGTTTTTTCGGATGTGCCATTCGTTACCTCTACTTGAGTTGTTGGATAAGCTCCAGCAGTGCATCGTCGCTGCCAAAGGCGCCGGCCTTGGTTACCACCGGCAGTCCATTATAATCCCCGCCGACAACCATCCCCAGTACCAGACCGGGAAGTATTTCCTCCTGCAGACATATGCCGTCAGCGGCTATATCGCCCAGTACGGCCTCGGCGGTATCCCCTCCGGAGAGAAAAAGACCATCGAAAACATCATCTTGAAGAACCGATGCCGCGCACCTGGCTACAGCCGCTATCACCAGATTCGGCTCCACCTGCTGCGCCGCCTTCTCGGAAATAGGAGCCAGTGACATGACAATGCCGGAGGAGCTGCGGGCAAGATCGCTCCCACCGCTGCTCGACGACTCCACAGGGGCTCCTTCTTCTGCGAGGAGCTCTTCGGGCTGCAGAAGAATATGTGTCATATCCGCCTGCACCGTCAATCGCTCAACCTGTCTTTTCATGACCTGTGAGGCAGAACCGCAGACAAGAAGCCATCGGCGCACAGAAGGACGTCGGAAACCTTCTCTTTCTTGCCTGTCGGCGGCTGTCACCTCCACAACCGCCGAGGCGAGTCCGGCAGAACCAGCCAGCAGAATATGAGCCTTGTTCAATTGTCGGCGGGCAAGAAGAGCGATTGTCTGCAAGTGCTCTGTGCTGAGCGCATCGAAAACAAAGTGTCTGCAGCCGCGGCGAGTAAGCTGCCAAAGCCTTTTTTCGAGTTCACCAGGGCCACTGTCAATCCAGTCGAGACCAACATGTCCCACCTGAAAATCGCTCTGAGTGCCCAGCAGAACCGAGAGCCGCGACTCCTTTACCGGACAGAGCGGATCCCGGCCTATTTCCGTCTGGGCCACGGGCACCCCGGCAACCATATGTACATCGTCTCGCGTTGTTCTTCCCTGCACGGGAAGCGCCGGGGCGACAAAACTCATCTCCGCCCTGCTCTGCCGTAAAACTGCGTCTAGTTCCGCGCCGATATTACCCCGCAGGCAGGAATCTATCTTTTTATAGATCAGCGGAGGGAGATCACTGCCCACCCCGGCCAGGGCTGCAGTCACTCGCTCGGCGGCTTCCCCTGCCTCGACATGGCGCGAATTGGTAAAAATCGACAGCCCTCCGGCCATACCGTTCGCACAGGTGCGCGTTTCAGCAGCATAGTGTTTCAGAAACATCCTGCCGGCAATACGGCAAAACTGCACTCCGGTATCGGCACCGCCGGTGAGATCATCGGCGATAACAATGGCGTCGGGCATATTGGCCTTGGTCATCGCCGCATCTCTTCTGCCGGTAGCGGTAACATATCGGGCGCATGGGTGAGTACGGTTAACCTGGCATCTGCACCCTGCTGTTGAAAAGCTGAGTGTAGTGCTTCCTCGATGGTGTCGGCATGACTGAAACCCAGTAGCTCCTTGTCTTTTTGCGTTATGCCCGGTGAATACATAATCACGGAAGCCTTCTCCCGGACCATGGCCCAGGCGGCAGCAAGGGCGGCTGCCACACCGTTTTTGATACGGCCCTGGCGGTATCCTGACTGAATATCAGCAGAGGACCAGGCCGTATATTCGAGAAGATCGGTATGTACCGGACTGACGCCTTCCGGCGCCGGTGTACAGACAATGATGGTTCCCCCCGGCCGAATCATGCGCTGGGCGGGATAGAGTGACTTGTGCGACTGCCAGAAGTCGAGGTCGCAGGGAAAAGAGTTGGCCAGCACGATATCTGGGATTTCGTGGTAGACCACACCGTATATCTTCTTGGCAAGCTGCGTTCCTTTCTTGAAAGCCGCCCGTTTTTCACCGAAGAAGAGACCGACGACACCGCCGTGACTGTCCATTACCACGTTAAAAATTGTCTCCATGCCGACCATGTCAGCCATATCGTCCATATCGCGGCGCACCGGATTATCCTCGATGCCGAGAAAGGAGTCTCCCCCGCCTTTACAGGAGAGCAGGTGCGTTTCCGCAGTTGTTTGGGCGCTGCAGACCCCGGGCTGGATTATCTTGGAGGATCCGGAGTATCCTGGAATATGATGTGGGACGATTGCGCCCAGGCCGATGACGACGTCGGCTTCGGCCACCAGTCTGTTGACTGCCAGCGGTGTTCCCTGGCGCGAGCGACCGAGATCGAGCAGATTGACCGGATCCCGCCATTGGTGATTGACGACGTCAATACGTCTGTAGACCTGAGCACCGACCTTGTCCCGCATCTCTTCCTCACGCATATACCGGTGAGTGCCGAGGGCCATAATGCAGCAGATGTTTTTATCGGGAACGCCGACGGCATTAAGACGGTCGAGCAGTGGCGGCAGAATTTTGTCGGCCGGGGTCATGCGAGTGTTGTCGTCACTGACGACGGTATCCGTCGGTCTGACCCATTCTCGCATGAGCGGCTGGCCGATTGGATTGTCGAGGGCATCGGCGATATGTTTTTCGAGATCGGTGAGGGCCTCTGAAGGTTGAGGTGAGAGGATCTCCGCTAAATTATCATTGTCCACCGTAAAGTTCAGGTCGGCACCGCCGAAAGGTATGTGTACATCAGCCATGGGGTCAGTCTACATAGAGGTCGGGAATGAACATCACAATTTCAGGAACATAGGTCATAAGCACGAGAACACCTATCATGACAAGTAAAAACGGCATGATATAGCGTATGATCTCCGAAAGCTGAATATTGGCAATGTTACATGAAATGAACAGACAGATTCCCAGGGGTGGTGTGAGCATGCCAATGGCCAGGGCGGTGACCATGACTACGCCGAAGTGAACGGGATCTATGCCAAACTGTACTATTACCGGTAGGAAAACAGGTGTCAGGATAATCAGGGAAGCAGAAGTCTCCATGAAGGTACCAACAGCCAGCAGGCAGATCAAAATCAGCGAATAGAGAATCAGCGGCGAAGAGGTAAGGCTCACCAGGTAGGCAGCAACGTTCTGCGGCACCCGCTCGGCGGTGAGAATCCAACCGAAGATATTTGCCGTTGCAATCAGCAGCATAACCGTTGAGGTGGAAATGGCCGCTTTGGCAAAAATCCGTGGCAGATCACGCAGTTTCAACTCCCGGTAAATGATAAAACCGACCAGGGCGCCATAGACGGCGGCCACCACAGCCGCCTCGGTAGGGGTGAATATACCGCCGAGAATACCGCCAAGGATTATAAGCGGCATCAGCAAGGCCCAGAAAGCGCCGACAAAGGTGGTAACAATTGCCTTGAAACCCTGAAAAGTATCGCGGGCGTAGCCGGCCCGTTTGGCCAGAAAATAACTGACGACTATGAGACTGCCACCGATGAGCGCCCCCGGTATGAAACCGCCGAGGAAGAGCTTGCCAATGGAAACGCCGCCAACCACGCCATAGATAATCATTGGTATGGAGGGGGGAATGATAACGCCGATGGATCCACCGGCAGCCTGAACGGCGGCGGCAAATCCTTTATCATAGCCCTTGCGTATCATCGCCGGTATGGATACGGCGCCGACGGCGGCAGTATCGGCTGCTGCCGCACCGGAAATACCGGCAAAAAACATAGCGGCGACAACGGCCACCATGGCCAGACCGCCGACGACGAAGCCGACAATGGCATGAGCGAAATCAAAGAGTCTGCGGGAAATGCCTCCGGCCTCCATGAGTTCTCCCGCCAGCATGAAAAAAGGGATGGCCATCAGAGGAAAAGAGTCGGTCCCGGTGAACAGTCTCTGGGCCGCCAGGGTCAGTGGCAGATTGGAGGCAAACTCCAGCGTGGCAACCGAGGCCACACCGATGGAAAAGGCAATGGGAATGCCAATGATAAAGCAGACAATCAGGGAAAGAAACAGAAAGGCGGTCATAATCGCACCTCCCTGTCAAGCGGCCGTCCCTGCATGGCGGAGATCATGACGCGGACAGAATTGATGAACATGAAGATCGACCCCACAGGAACCGCCATATAGGGATAGAGCATGGAGATGTGCATGGAGGCCGACTCCTGGAACCTGATTATACCCAGGATCTTGAAGCCCCAATAAATTATCATGAGGAGAAACACTTGTATGATCAGATTGGCGACAACCACGGTCCAGCGGTGCAGGGATGGCGGCAGCAGTTTTTCCATCAGGTCTATGCCCAGATGAACCTGATACCGGACGCCCGCTGCAGCGCCCATGAAGGAGATCCAGACGAAAAGATACCTGCCGGCCTCTTCGGACCAGGAAAGAGGATCGTTTAAAACAAAGCGGTACCATACCTGGGCTGTAATAACGACAACCATCCCGGCCATCAGCAGAGCCAGAAACCAGTTGATGCAGCGATCCATGATTTCGAAAAACGGTGTGAGAAACATCTGTCCTCCTGAAAACCTTCGAGAAAAGAGGGCAGTTCGACCCGACCGGGAAAAGCCGGCCGGGTCAGACCTGGGTCCAGCAGTACACAAGTCAACGCCTGGACCGGAGCATCAAAGAACGACAGGACTCTTACATCGCCGCGGCCTTAGCTGCATCGATAAGCCGTTGTCCTTCTTCCTGGTCGCCGCCGCCAATCGCTTTGATCACGGAATCATTGGTATAGACCGGCGCGACTGCCTTGACAAAAGGTTCTTTATCCGGGTGGGTAACGACCATGCCTTCCTTGGCCAACGCCTGCTCAAGTTCCTGGTCGGCTTTGAGGGAAAGCTCACGCTCATATGTTTTGGCCTTGGCTGCGGCATCGGCGACGATTTTCTGGTGCTCGGGACTGAGGGTCTGCCAGGTGATTTCGCTGATCAGCATTACTGCCGGCGAATAGAAATGTCCGGTCATAGCCAGATATTTCTGTACCTCAAAGAACCGCGAGGAATGGATGACCGCCAGGGGGTTTTCCTGGGCGTCGACTACTCCCTGTTCCAGAGCTGTGTAGAGTTCGCCGAAAGCCATCGGTGTGGGGCTGGCGCCCAGGGCTTTCATGGTCAGTATGAAAACATCGTCTTCCATTACCCTGATCTTCAGTCCGTCCATATCACTCGGGGCATTTATCGGACGCTTGGAATTGGTGATATTACGGAAACCGTTTTCATACCAGCCCAAAGAGCGGATACCGACTTTGACGAATTTGTCGGCGATCGATTGACCGATTTCGCCGTCGAGAACACGGTAGCATGACTCACGATCCTTGAACAGAAACGGCAGATTAAAGAGTTTGACCTGGGGAATGAAATTGCCCATCGGTCCAGTTGAAGTGAGGGTCATCTCCAGAGAGCCGAGCTGCAGACCTTCGACCATATCCCGCTCAGAACCAAGCTGGGCCGCCGGAAATACCTGGACTTCGATCTCACCGCCGCTTTCTTTGGCAACGATATCACCGAAGTACTCTGCGGCCTGATTATAGATATGACTCGGCTGTGTGGAAGTACCGAGTTTAATCACTGTCTTGGCATACCCTGTCGTCGAAACAGCAATAACTGCAAACAATGACGCTACTACAGTTGCCAACGCTTTCTTGCGCATAACTTCCTCCTTCATTTGATTAAGCTACCTACACTTTCGCCAAACCGTCCCCGACGCGTGCCAAACGATGTACATCGTTTATGGTTCGAGAATTGGGAAGGTATTGGCACCCTGTGGCATTACCGTCACTTTCGGCATGTTTTTCCCACACTTCTCATACGCCATCTCAAGGGCTTCCTCAATGGAGGTCACCCCCTGTATGCCCGCTTTTCGGGCAATGTCTACATTTTCCTCCTTGGTTACCATGATTATGGTGCCTTTGCTGCTGTATTCGATCTGTCGTACCGCTACCCACCCGGAAATAAGAAAATCGGCTCGTACCGCCTTTTCCATGGCCAGGGGATTGGGAAAGTCAAACCAGTCGAAAAATTCACGAGGCTCCTGAATATCTGGACATTCCGCCAAAAGAATAACAACCCCTCCGGGTTTCATCGCATAGACCGCATTGTCAATGGTCTTCTGCGACTGGTATAGATTGATATCCTTGGGATAGCCGCCGGTGGAGGCAATGACGATATCGGCCTGTTCCCTGATCGGTACCCCGAAAATGTCATCGACCATCTCCGTTGCTGCAAGCCAGGCGGAAACCCAGTTACCGGTAAAAATGCCGGTGATGTCGCCGTCCAGATTCGGCACGACGTTGACGATGAAGTCAGGTTGAATGAAAGCCGCCGCCTCCATCATATCTTCATGGGCGGGATTACCACTGGTTTTCATGTTTGCCGCCAGAGGGCTCGAGCCTTCGCCGACATTTTTCTGCATAGCCCACATGTGGCACTGCTGGATGGTCTTCAAAGAAGCAACGCCCGGCATGACGCTCTTGCGTCCGCCACCGTAACCCACCATGTAATGATAGATTACCCCGCCGGTGAGAATAACTCTGTCGGCTCCAGCGACGATTGCGTTAATCGATACTTCCGTACCGCGGCTGGTCTTGCCGTAGTACACCATATTGTCACTGTCCCAGGCATCGTGGTTGAGTACCCTGACGCGCCGACATATTTCTGTGGTGCATATTTCCTCAAGCTCAGCCTGGGTGTTCTGGCGATGGGCGCCAACGGCGATGAGTATGGTGATATCTTCCTCATTGATTCCCGCTGCCACCAGATAGTCGATCAACACAGGTAATGTCTGGTTGTTGCGCTGCCAGCCGCGGGTTATGTCGCTGACGGTGATGGCCACCTTCTCTCCGGCGTTTACTATTTCCTTGAGCGGAGGGCAGTCGATCGGATGATCAAGGGCATGCAGATAGGCCTTTTTCAGATCCTCGGGAGGCCTGCGGTTCCTGCCCTGCAAATGATACAGCACCTGCTCTTTGAGTAGA
Organism: uncultured Desulfobulbaceae bacterium; assembly: GCA_937132035.1. Classification (GTDB taxonomy): domain Bacteria; phylum Desulfobacterota; class Desulfobulbia; order Desulfobulbales; family Desulfocapsaceae; genus Desulfopila_A. The sequence continues at coordinate 17,735 of CAKZOA010000141.1, forward strand.
GAGAAGGTTACTGCTTCTTTACCGATGTTGAGAGTAAAATCAACGTTTTCCATTTCCTGCTCCCACCGACCGCAGATGGTCGATGCCTGTTAGAGTTTATTGGCCTCGCCGTCAATCATGCGATAGACATGTTCCTCACCGGGAAAAGCACCGGTTCGCACATCGTCTATATAGGCCTTGAAGATTTTGGAAAATTCCTCGGCCATGTTGCCGTAGCGTTTGACAAACTTAGGTGTAAAGGCCTGGAAGAGACCGAGAATGTCGGAGCAGATCATAACCTGTCCGTGACAGTCGCCGGCGCCTATGCCATATACCGGTATGGGAATTTCTCTGATGATAGCCTGGGTGACTTCCGGCGGGACTCCTTCGACCAGTACCGCAAAAGCCCCCGCTTCATACACCGCTCTGGCATCCTCAATAATGGCTCTGGCAGAATCAGCAGTCCGCCCCTGGGCACGGAATCCGCCCTGGGCAGAGGAGCTTTGCGGAGTGAGCCCGATATGGCCCATGACCAGCATACCGCCGTCGCTTATGGCCTTAATAATCGGTGCCACTCGTGTGCCGCCTTCGAGTTTGATACAGTCGACGCTGGCCTCCTTGTAGAAACGAACGGCATTGCGGCAGGCATCTTCAATGCCGCTTTGATAGGCACCGAACGGCATATCCCCGATAATAAATGTATTTGCGGCACCGCGGCGTACCGCTTCGGTATGGTAAATACACTGATCCATGGTCACCGGCACCGTGCCGGCATACCCGTAGACAGCCATGCCAAGGCTGTCGCCAACCAGCAGCATATCCATTCCCGCTTCTTCGGCGAGTTGCGCCGTGGTGAAGTCATATGCAGTGAGCCATACCGCCTTCTCATCTTTGTCTCTCATTTCCTGGAGATCAAACCGCGTCAGTTTCTTTTTCAATTGAGCTTCTCCTCATATGTTGTGATACTTTCGTCGCTGTTGTCATCGCGGCCATTTCTCCGACAGCACCGCAGCACAGCACCTTTCTTTTTAAGCGCCTGACGCATCGCAGAAGATGGCAGGCAATCTGAGATAATTTCGGCCCTCCTGTCGATCTCAAAAGCCTGAAAAAAGGCAACCTGACCGAATTTGCTGGAGTCCGCCAGAATCAGGACTTTCTTGGCGGCAGCTACCATATGCCGTTTGATGGAGGATATTTCAAGGGATGTGTCGTAGCAGGAGGTACCGTTGAGGGCATGTATACCCATGAGGGCGACATCAACTTTCAGATTCTGCAGGAAACCGGTTCCAGGTTCGCCGATGAGACTGTACGAGCCGGCACGAATGGTTCCACCGCAAACAATCAGACGTACGCTGGTGCAGGGTGCAAAAAGCTCGCTGATTCGGATATCGTTGGTAACGACGGTGAGACGAAGCTGTCGTTCTACTGCAAGCCGGGCCGCTTCAAAAACCGTCGTGCTTGAATCGAAAATTACACTCTGGTGGTCCTTGAGCTGGTCGACCGCTAATCTGGCGATTGCCGCCTTTTCTTCACGAGCCATGGTGGCAGTGACATGATGCTCAGGCTCATGCGTTGTTCCGCTGGATTCCTTGAAAGCGGCGCCGCCATGGCTGCGTTCGACTACGCCGGCTTTGGCAAGATGGTCGAGATCACGACGTATGGTGGGCTGGGAAACCTCAGTCGCCGAGGCCAGTTCACGCACAGACAACACCCCCTTGCTGCGGATGAGGTCAAGGATCAATTTGCGCCGTTGAACTGGTATGACGTCAGGCTTCAAATCATATATCCTTCGTTGAAGGGAAGTTTATTACTTCTTACTTCCTATCAAATTCAATCACAAAAAGTCAATATAAAAAAGAAACGATCAACAACCGTTCATTATCGCCACGATAAAACCCCTACCGAGGTGGCGGCAAACCGGTTTCTTGGTCTTTCGATTGTCAGGCACAAATAATTCCTCCTGCTCTGTTCACTCCCATGATCAGCCTCTCCACTGTCAAACATTCATGGGTTCGGGGCTACCTTCGGCACCACCCCAGCCCCGATGTCCACAATACTGAATACATCGTCATGTCTGGAGCCAGCCGCAGCGAAGCCCTGGTGGCCCCCGATTCCATCGACATGCTCACCGGTGAGGGCGGCACTGCCCTGCCCGACAAACCTTTCAGAGCTTGTCCGCAACGCCCTTCCTTCCCCCTTTAGCCCCAAGCCCCAGTATTGCACATGTCTATTGAGCTCATAGGCAAGGCGTCACGGATGCAGCTGTACTACTCCACCGCAAGCTCTCGATAACGACGAGAAGGGCTTCAGCAGCTAAAACTGTCGAACCTTATCCGGACCAGATACTTGCGATACGATGGGTTGAAAGAAAGTTGAGCATACAAGACGAGGGCCTACGGAATTACCATAGGCCCTCGATATATTTGGAGCCACTTAACGGAATCGAACCGTTGACCTACGCTTTACGAGAGCGCCGCTCTACCATCTGAGCTAAAGTGGCAGGAGTTTTTACAACGACAGAACTTTATAGCAGAAAATATATCAGAACACAATACCTATGCGCAAGCTTACGGAAATCTCTGCCCTGTCCTCGGCTGAGGTTTCAAGGATAGTGTTGCAGTCCGTTTTCAAAAAAGAGTTCAACTGTTTAGCCAGAGTATGGTATAGAAAGAGACGGAAAGAACCATACCGGCAAACCTCTTTACCTGAGACGACTCACCATGACGCCCGCTTTCGCTTCCCGCATCAGTCAGCAGATCATCGTGCCGCTGCTTCTGCTCGTTGCCGTCTCCTGTACCGCCGGAGCGACCTCAACCACATCGTCTGGACAGAAACCTCCGACCCAGAGACCCTACGTAATTAATAATATAAAGTATTATCCCGTCGCTTCATCCGCCGGCTATGTCGATACCGGCATTGCCTCCTGGTACGGAGATGCCTTTCACGGGCGCCTCACCTCCAATGGTGAGCGCTATGACATGTATGGTCCAACCGCCGCCCATAAGATTCTGCCGATGAACACCATGCTGCATGTACGCAATCTCGACAACGGCAGGGAAGTCGTCGTCCGCATAAACGACAGAGGACCATTCATCCGCGGCAGGATACTCGATGTCAGCTATGCTGGAGCTCAAAAACTGGGGATGCTCAGAAGGGGAACGGCCAGAGTCCAGGTAACCGCTCTGGCGCCCACAGCCAATGGCAAATATCTTCCTCATCCTAATTTCCAGGAAGGAGAGTTTTTTGTCCAAATCGGCTCATTCCGCAACAAAGACAATGCCCGGCGGCTACAGAAAAAGTTCGCCGATGCCGGCCATACAGCCATTATCCGCCGCGCTACCCTGAATGCAGAGACCTACTTCAGGGTGCAGGTCTACATCGGCACTCAGCTGAGGACGGCGAAAAGGGCGGAAAGGTCACTGCTGCAAAAGGGATACGACGGGGCTTTCATTATCGCCCGCTGACCGCACTCCGGCGGTCCCACTCGGCAACAGCGGTAACGAAGCGCTTGAGCAATTCATGGTCTTTTTTTCCTGGAGTTGTCTCAATTCCGGAGTTGACATCAACACCGTAGGGAGAAGCCACCTCCAGGGCGCTGGAGACATTTTCCGGGGTGAGCCCACCGGCAAGAAGGTAAGGTTTGCGTACATCCAGATCAGCGATCATTTGCCAGTCGAAGACCCGGCCGGTGCCGCCCTCTTCGTTCTCCACATAGGTATCGAGCAAAAAGCCATTGACCGCGTGCCGATAGGGAACAATATCGGCGGCCCTGCTCATGGAGCCTATGCGGAAGGCCTTCAAAATACGGCAGTGCGGCAGGGATGCGGCCAGTTCCCGGCACAGGGCCGGCTGCTCATTGCCATGAAGCTGAAGTGCAGTAAGTCCCAGACGACGGGCTTTGCCGACGATCGCCTCCAGTTCTTCATTGACGAAAACACCGACTCGATCGATGAATGGCGGCAGTGAATACATAATCGCTGCAGCATCCTCCTCGCTGACATAGCGTGGACTTTTGCGAACGAAAATAAACCCCAGAGCGTCGACTCCGGCCTCAACCGCAGCCATGGCATCGGTGCCGCTGGTGGTTCCGCACATCTTGACTCTCGTTCGCATTACCATCTCCCTATGCTATAGACCCTGCCGCAAAACTTCAAGGCCATTGCCGTCTGTGCCGGCGCGCATCAATGTTTCTCCAATCAGTGCCGCAGTTATGCCGTTTTCCGCCAGTTTTCTCATATCATCACCAGTTTTCAAGCCAGATTCGCTAACCACGGGAACGGATTCAGGTATGAGTTTCTTCAACCGAAAGGTGGTTTCGATGTCGACGGAAAAATCGTTGAGGTTGCGGTTATTGATGCCTATGAGATCACACTCCGATTCCATGGCCTTATCGACCTCTTCCTCGTTGTGCACCTCGACAAGAATGTCCATCTGCAGCTCTCTGGCACAGGCCAGATAGTCGCCTATCTGATATCTGTCAAGAATCGCGGCAATAAGCAGTATGGCATCGGCACCGTAACGCGCCGACTCTTCGATCTGGATAGCGTCTATGATGAAATCCTTGCGCAGCACCGGCAGAGAGATAGTCTCCCGGGCCATGAGAAGGTACTCGAGGCTGCCCTGGAAAAAATCGGTATCGGTCAGCACCGACACAGCCTGGGCGCCGTGGTTCTCATAATGCCGGACTATTTTGCAGACATCGAAATCGGCGGAAATGACTCCTTTGGAAGGAGATGCCTTCTTGGCCTCGGCGATAACCGCCACCCCCTTATGCTCTACCAGCGCCCGGCGAAAACCTCGGGGCGGATCGATGCTTGTATCAATATAGCCTCTGGGGAGATGGATACCCCGCTGTTTCAGCTCGGCAACTTCAGCTTCTTTTTTCTTTACTATGGTTTCGAGAATCATCGTCGATATCTTTGAAGTAGAGTCGTTTTTATGATCACCCCTCAAGCTCAGCGTATCGAGGTATTACAAGCAAGAGGTGATCTTTTGAAGGGTGTCTATGGACGGGAACGGGTTCATGGCGTCCCGTGAAAAGATCTATTCCGATCCGCTACTCGTTGAAATTACGTTGTGCACGAATACAAAACCTTAGGATCACTCAATCTCTTCGTTGTGTCAGGGAATTTTATCCTCGGAATATTACCTATATACCTCCGGCAAAAATTTCCTGCCACGCCTCGACCTTGAGCGAAAATCCCTATTATTCAAGGTACCCTTTAGAGAAGAGTTCCGTTTTTTTGAGCCAGTCGGCATGAGACCGCCACAAGGGCCTCCAGTTTCGCCTGGGCTTTGCCGCTGTCGATTATTTCGGCTGCCATCTGCACACCGTCTTTGAGAGTACCGCAGGACCCTGCGGCCATCAGAGCGGCGCTGGAGTTCAACAGCACCATATCCTTTCTCGGTCCCGCTTTTCCCGTCAAGACTTCTTTCAGCAATACCGCTGATTCCTCTGCAGTCTCACCGCCTTTGAGTTCATCGAGGCGTGCTGTGGCCAGCCCGACATCAGCCGGAGTAATGGTATAATTGGTGATCTCGCCGTCCTTCCACTCCGAAATCCGGGACATGCCGGTGACTGTAAGCTCATCGAGATTTCCTTCGCCATGTACGACAAGCGCCCTTCTGGTACCGAGCCTGCCAAGTACCTGGGCAAGCGGCTGGGTCAGCTCAGGGGCAAAAACACCAAGAACCTGGACGTTGGCGCCGGCCGGGTTGGTCAGCGGCCCGAGGATGTTGAAGATCGTACGGACGCCGATCTCTTTGCGAGGGCCGATGGCATGCCTCATGGCACCGTGCAGGGCCGGTGCGAACAAAAACCCTATGCCCGTCTCGCGTATGCAGGCGCCGATATCTTCAGGCGGCAGGTTGAGCACTACGCCTGCGGCTTCGAGAACGTCGGCGCTGCCGCATTTACTCGATATCGACCTGTTGCCGTGTTTGGCAACGGTAATGCCGGCACCGGCGACGACAAAGGCCGAGGCGGTGGAGACGTTGAAGGTCCCGGAGCTGTCGCCGCCTGTTCCGCAGGTATCGACCACCACCCCACCTTCTGCGGTATTGATACCGGTGTCAATTCGCGTCGCTTTCTCCCGCATGACCCTGACCGCTCCGGTGATCTCCTCGACCGTCTCTCCCTTCATGCGTAAAGCCGTGATGAAGGCACCGATCTGAGCCGGGGTTGCCTCACCACTCATTATCTCATCCATTACCGCCAGCATCTGCTCCTCGGTAAGGTTCGTGCCTGCTATTACCAGTCCAATGGCCTCTCGTATTTCCATGCTGTTCCTGGCCCTGCGCTTTCGGTTCAAAGTGACTGCAGTTCACCCTCGTGCTGGGCGTGTTCTAGTCTCTGCAGATAATGAGGCGAAGTAAAGTTTTCCAGTAAGCGGATACCCGCCCGGGTCATGATTGATTCCGGATGAAACTGCACCCCTTCCACCGGCAGTGTTTTGTGCCGGACCCCCATCAATTCTCCCTGTTCGGTTTTGGCGGTAATGCTTAAGCACTGAGGCACCGTGGCATTTTCTATAACCAGTGAGTGATAGCGCATACCTTCGAAAGGAGTATCGAGTCCTTCGAAAACCCCTCTGCCGTCGTGATGAATCTCACTGGTTTTGCCGTGCATGATACGCCCGGCCCTCACTGTTTTGCCGCCGAAGGCCTCGCCGATGGCCTGATGACCAAGGCATATGCCCAGCACCGGAATTCTGTCGCCAAAATAGCGAATCGCCTCGATGGATATGCCGGCATCTGCGGGAGTGCCGGGACCGGGAGAAATCAATAGCCTCTGTGGTTCGAGAGCGGCTATCTCCTCGACTGTCACCGTGTTGTTGCGAAAAACTCTGATATCGGCCGTCATGCCCGCTTTCTTGTAGCTGCCGGCAATGGTCTGCACAATATTGTAGGTAAAGGAATCGTAATTATCGATTATGGCAAGCATCTTTTAAAACCCCTTCTCCGCTAGCTCCACAGCTCTTCTCAGCCCCATGGATTTATTGACCGTCTCCTCAAACTCTTTTGCCGGATCGGAATCGGCGACGATACCCGCACCCGCCTGGATCCAGAGATTGCGTCCCTTCATGACGAAGGTGCGTATGGTTATGCAGAAATCCATATTGCCCGAAAAACCGAAATACCCGACAGACCCGGCATAGGGACCGCGTCGTTCAGGCTCGAGTTCGTCGATTATCTCCATGGCGCGGATCTTCGGTGCTCCGCTTACCGTACCGGCAGGAAAACAGGCGGCCATGACATCAAACTGATCTTTTCCCTCGGCTATGATACCGTGCACACCCGAGACTATATGCATGACATGTGAATATCTCTCGATTACCCCGAGATCGCGTACCTCGACGGTGCCTGCCGCCGCCACTCTGCCAACGTCGTTCCTGCCAAGATCGACCAGCATAAGATGTTCGGCCCGTTCCTTGGGATCTGCAAGCAAATCCTCCTCGAGTGCCTGATCTTCCTCGACGGTGCCCCCCCTCTTCCTCGTCCCCGCTATGGGGCGCAACTCAATCGAGACGCCCTCCTTTCGTACCAGAATTTCCGGTGATGAGCCAATCTGTACAAGGTCATCGATTTTAAGAAAAAAGAGATAAGGGCTGGGATTGATATGACGGAGCGCCCTATAGAGCTGCAAGGGGGTGATATCTGTAGTGGTATGAAATCGCTGGGAAAGTACTACCTGGAAAATATCACCGGCAAGTATATACTCTTTTGCCTCCTCTACCATTTTATGGAAGAGCTGCGGTTGCATGTTTGAAGTAAAGGTGTGCCTGATTCCTTCGGTTGCGGTGGCATCAACTCCATATCTTTCAGGCATCGCCCCCCGTACCCTGGCGACAACGCGCTCAATTTCACCTCGAGCGGCGTCATATTGCTTTTTGGGGGATTGGTCATCGTCGATCCGGTTCCAGCAGACAACCGTCAGGGTCTGCTGGAAACTGTCATGCACCAGGACGATGCGCGGAATGATAAATGCCGAATCAGGGATATCTATCGCCTCGTGTCTGTCCGGCAGATCCTCGATAAAGCGTACCATGTCGTAGCCGAGATATCCCACCGCCCCGCCACAGAATCGCGGGAGCCCCTGAGGTTCACAGGCCTCAAAAGAGTTTACCAGCCTACGTATATATTCCAGAGGATTAACGTTTTCGTACTCGATCGTTTCTCCGCTTTCGAGATACTCAAGTAAAACCCTGCTGCCGCTGGAGCTGAACTTCACTAAAGGATCGAAGCCTATAAAAGAATATCGTCCCCACTTTTCGCCGCCCTCCATACTCTCAAAGAGAAATATGTGGTCATGCGCTTCTGCTACTTTGGCAAAAAGCGTCAACGGCGTGTCGAGATCGGCAATGATCTTCCTATACACCGGCACGAGATCGGAGTCAGAAGCAAATCTTTCAAATTCCTGAAATGGAGGAGAATATGTTTCGTAGGGCATAATGGTCGTATGGTAATGATCTGTGGTGAACCGGCCATCACTCCAAAAAAACTGCGGCACACTCGATGAACCGGAATAATTCCACTCTTTATCTAAAAGCCCCAGCTGTTGCGCTCCGAAAAGCAAGGCTTCAGAGGTCTTTTCCACAAACTTCACAGAGAAGAGAATGGCCTCTGGCCGGTAGCCGGGAGAAGATAAACACGAGCCAACATACCATATATTATGGGAATTACCACCACCTTAAATAGAGTGGGTAACGAGAAGAGGATTGCAGGAGTTGCGATTGGAGAGGGTCTTGCCTGGATCGTGGCAGCGTACTGGCTGCAGTGGAGTCCTGAGGAGAACCCCATCTCAACTTTCCATGGTAGACGGCTGCAAGCTGCTGCGAGCGCATAACCGCTGGACAGCAGGTACGCACTGAAGGAATTGTGACGAAAAAAAATGGGGTTGAGAAAGCTCTGCCTCCCAACCCCATGCTGCAATCTTAGAAAATCCGAAATGCAAGACGATACAACTTCGAGGATATCGCTCTAATCAGGCGTTTGCCTCAATTTTGTTTACTCGCCTGGTAAGTCTGGAAATCTTACGGGAACTGTTGCGCTTATGTATGGTTCCCTTGGAGGCGGTTTTGGCAATGACGGGAATCGCATCGACCAGCGCGGCCTTGGCCTCTTCTGCAGAACCGGCCTCAACGGCTTCATTGACTTTCCGTATCGCATTCTTCATCTTGGTTTTGTTAATACGGTTTCGCATACGACGAACCTGAGCCTGGCGGTTTCTCTTCTCTGCAGATTTATGATTAGCCACGAAGTAATTCCTCCTCAAATTTTCTGTCAATATAGTCTATCCGGACATCTCCGGAAATCTCTCATACCTAAATTCACCAGGCGGTTCCACGGGCCTGGTGCTCATGGCAACGACAACTGCCAACGGTTAAGATCATAGTTTATACTTCAAACCATGGCTCAGGTCAATGTTTTTCCTGGCCTACAAGGTTTTTTCTCCTTTTCAGGGCTATTTGAAAGCGGTATCATATCTGCGATACTCTTATGATGCACAAACGTACAATTTATTTTATAGTGGAAATGCTGTAATTCAGCCGCAGAGGAGTGTGTTCAACACATCTCTCCTGCTCACTTGAAAAATCGCCGCCCACGGCCTACTCGCGCTGCACAATCAACCTCACTATGGGATTTCCTGAAGTCAAATTCAGAATCGTCGAAAACAGAAGATGTCCTCTCTATACCTATGGTGACACCTTTTGTCTCACGGGCATAGCCATCGCCATGAAAAGCAGCGATGATAATTCCTGCATAACCACCTCCGTAGTGCACACACCCTCGGAGAGAAAAAGCTGCAAGATTCTCAACGCCGATCTCACCCGCCTTATTATCCAGTACGAGCGTGGCGATAAAATCCCGGTGTGCATGATCAGCTGCAGCGGCTGCACCGGCTCCGTACGTCTCGAACATAACAAAGATGACATCCTCAGCCCCCAGGAAGGCGAGGCCATGCTCTCCGATGAACTTTCCTCGATGATGCACCTGCTCAGCGGCTTTGCTTTTTTCAAGTCCATCGATCAGAGCAATCTCGACAAGGTCATGCAGTTTTTTCGCATGAAGACATTTAACCCAGGCGACGTTATCATTCGCAAAGGCGAGGTCGGCGGCAACTTTTTCATAATTGCCTCGGGCTGTGTCAATGTCCTTAATGAGGGCGGCATTGCCATTTCAACCCTGAACAAAGGCGATGTCTTCGGCGAGATGAGTCTTATCTGCAACGAACGGGTCAGCGCTACCATCCAGGTGAAGGAGCAGGCGTCGATTCTCTACATAGACCGGGAAAACTTCTCTAAAATAATAGAACGTTATCCGACCGTTCAGCTCTATTTCTCAAGGATGATGGCCAATCGCCTGTCCAAATCGAACACGGTGCGCTCGGCAGATCTCTCCTCGGGGATGATCGGCAACCTCTCGGATATTCCGGCAGAGGCCCTTTTTCAGACGCTGAACATGAACACGAAGACCGGGATCCTGACAATCCAGGAACTGAGCCGCGGCACGGCCCGGTTTTCCTTTCGTCAGGGAGCATTGATCAAGGCCAAATACGACGAGATATCAGGAGAAGAGGCTTTCTATGAGGTTCTCAAGGAGCATAATGGCAGATTTCGCTTCACCCCCGGCATTCCGCCCGATCAGTTCGAAACTCCGGAAATAGGCTACTTCATGAAACTTTTGATGGAGGGAATGCGCAGACTCGACGAGGGCAGGTCAAGATCGGCCAACTAGCCTGCTGCACCACGAAGAAAACCTTATTGTAATTTTCCCATATAATTGAAGGTAGGCAATTTATACAGCTTACCGCCGGAAATCCTCCGGGCCAGCTCCTCTATATTTTTCTGTCCCATGCGCATATATCTGGTATCGACCACGACAAAGTCAAAGCCCATTGCCGCCAACTCTTCAAGATAGGCAAGCAGTGAAAACGGTTTTTGCGGCACGGTGAGCACCAGCCCCTCTCTTTTAGCAATTGCGAACTTTTCTCCCTTCGGACTGACAAAAGTACGGTCGTACTGAAAATGTTTGCTGCCAAGGCGCGAGGTAAAAAGCGCTGGGGCACCATATACGGTCAGCCCTACTTTCATTTTCTGTTTTTTCCCCAAGGCAGCGGCGGCAGTGTATCCCTGGAGCATAGAGGCAAAAGCTTCACGGTCAAGTTCGACGGCGACCTGCGTTGCCCCAAGACCAAACGATTCGGCCGTCATCATCGCCCTGCTGTTGGCCAGATTGAGAGTGTAGTCGCCATACAGGCGCACTTTTTCTCCTGCAAACAGTTGTTTCTGCGAGATATGGCCCAGCTGGAAGTCTTTAAAGCCGCTGCGGATAAGCTGCCTGATACGCTTGCGATACCTGCCCAGATCCTTGTCGAAAAGGACGGACGGCAGAGCCCAGATGAGCTGCCTGCATCGTTTGCCAAGACTTTTCCTGATCAGGGTCGACTGGCTGAGCATCCGTTTATCGATATCGATAATGTACATTTCCGGCAGAAAGGGCAGCCGGGATGTCACCAGCTTGGCGGAATCGGTGCGCAGCCATAATTTCAGCGGCAAAGAGAACGAGGCCTTTTTCTTCCCGCGTTGCCGTGCTGCAGGAGCCGACTCGTCTTTGCCGCTGTCCACCGATTTAGGTACTGTCATGCTCTTCTTCAGATTCCGCAGGCCCGTGTTCTCTCTGGTGCGCAGATGATCAAGCTTTTTTTTCGCCCCAGCCAGCAACGCATCAAGATAACCCTTGTCGGCAAAGCCCGCTCCCTCATCGACTTTGTAAAGCTCGACCTGACCTTTTTGCAGCCCCTGCTGGTCTTTTGGCAGCCCCAGTCTGACAGCAGTCCCCGCCGCGGCTGATTCTACCGGCTCATTGCCGGTCCACAGCTTGTGCAGCGTGAACCCCTGGCGTTCGCCGGTTGATTCGACGTGAAGACGCAGTCTGTCGCCTCGGTTCAGCGGGTATTTAGGGACGATGGTCCCCTCAAGGCACTTGCCGGTTGATGCAATCTGGCTGAAGCTGCCCAGGTGCAGTCCCATATTGCCGGAATGATGAGCGGAAACGGCATCCTGGGGCTGTGGTGAAAAAAAGTAGCCGGTGGAGGTCCTGCGGCCCATGGCCTCCTCTGCCAGTACTACTGCCCTGGCAATGGCCTGCTGCTCTTCTTCCTCTGCAGCATCGAGCACCCCTCTGTAGGCCTCAACGATTTTGCCGATATAATTGGCCGAACGCAGCCTTCCCTCTATTTTTACAGAGGTCACACCGGCCCTCTTAAGCTGAGCCACAGCCTCGAAACCCTCAAGATCGTTCATGGAAAAAAGGTACTTGCCGCCCCCGGACGAGCTCGCCTTCCCCCCTTTTTGGCCGCCGCCCCTGCCGGCCCAGGAATACCCCCTTCTGCATGGTTGAACGCAGCGGCCGCGCAGCCCGCTTTTGCCGCCGAGAAAAGAGGAGAACAAACAGAGGCCGGAAGAGGAATAGCACATCGCTCCGTGGACGAAGACCTCCAGTTCAACGTTGACACGCGAGGCGAGAGCGGCAATCTCTTTCAGGGTAAGCTCCCTGGCCAGAACAACTCGGTCGCATCCCATTGCCGATAACGTGGCTGCACCATCGCTGCTGCTGCAGCCCATCAGAGTTGAGGCGTGAATGGAAAGCTGCGGAAAGTGGTTGCGGAGCAGATTCACCAGAGCAAGATCCTGAACGATAATCCCGTCCGGCTGAAAATCTTGCAGCAAGAAAAAGGTCTCGGCCAGCGACGGCAGATCTTTTTCCAATATGAGGCTGTTGGCGGCTAAATAGACTCTCTTTCCTAAACCGTGGGCGTATTCGATCATCGCCCCGATTTCGGCTAGAGTCAGATCCCGGGCGAGATTTCTGGCATTGAGGCCCGGCGCGCCGATATAGACCGCATCGGCGCCTGCGTGCAGGGCGGTGTGAAAAGTTTCGACGGTGCCGGCCGGGGCGAGCAGTTCCATATCAGCTCTCAATTACCACCTGGTCGATGTCGTCCCTCTCGCTCAGCTGCACCTGGATACGTTCGTTGGCACGAACGGTGGTGGCCATGCCGATATAGTCTGGCTGAATCGGCAGTTCCCTGCCGCCACGGTCCACCAGGGCAGCCAGTTGAATTGAGCGCGGGCGGCCATAGTCCATGATAGCATCAAGAGCGGCACGGATGGTTCGACCGGTGAAGACAACATCGTCAACCAGCACCAGATTCAAGCCCTCCACGGGAAAAACGATATTGGTCGTTTTGACCACGGGGCTCTGAGCAATGCTGCTCCAGTCATCACGGTAGAGGGTAATATCGAGACTCCCGGAATCGACTTCGATATCGCTGATGTCATAGATGCGCTCGACAATGCGTTCGGCGAGATAGACGCCGCAGGTGTGAATACCCACGACCGCCAACCGCTCCACCTTCTGGTTCCGCTCCAACACCTGCAAAACGATACGCTGCAGGGCCAGGGTTATGTCATCCGCAGTCATTATTATTCGCTTGTCCATACTCACCTCGCCAGGCGCTGCCAGAAAAAATCGATACCTTTGTCGTCGACCAGGTTAATGGCCTCAGGAAAGGCCAGGCACTCTGCCTCAAAGACCCTGGCGGCAATGTCGTCGACACTGTCATCATATGCCAGGGGAACGCATTTTTGCAGGATAATGGGCCCGGCATCATAAACCTCGTTGGCGAAATGGACGGTACAGCCGCTGATCATACAGCCCCGCTCCTTTACCGCACGATGAACAACGGAGCCGTAATAACCGTCTCCGCAGAACATGGGGATGAGAGAAGGATGGATATTGATCACGGCCTTCTCCAGTTCAGGGGGAGGTGTGTAGAGCTTGAGATAGCCGGCCAGACAGATGATGTCTATCTCGTAGCCCGCCAGAATAGTATTGGTCGCCTGGCTTCCACAGGCGTGGAAGGCCGGGTACCCGTAATTTCGGGCTTTCTCCAAGCCTAGAGCGTCTGCACTATTGGAGATGACCACTTCAACCTGCGCCGCCAGTGTTTTTTCTGCTATTCTCTGATGGAAATTGTCCAGCGTCCTGCCGCTGCCGGATAACAGCACCGCCATTTTCAGCATGGCTACTCTCCTTTGAAAAAGTCATTGGAATCGACATTGATCGCCTCGAGCCAATGGCTGATGGCGGTATCGTAGCGGGAGGTCAGGGCAAAAACCTTGGTAGCCAGGTAGAAACGGGTCTTTAATGTGGTCGTGCCGCTTTCCAGCATCTCCGCCAGAATCAGCTCATAATCGGAGGGATCGACAACCACCGTTACGTCCTGGAAATTTTTGGCTGCCGCCCTGAGCAGCGTCGGGCCGCCTATGTCGATGTTTTCGATGGCGTCGCCAAGGCTGCATCCGGGATCGGCCACCGCTTTTTCAAAGGCGTAGAGGTTGACCGCCACCAGATCGATGTCTGCGATTCCGTGCTGCCGGCACTGACGACGATGCCCCTCATTGTCGCGCTGGTTGAGAATACCGCCGTGGACCAGCGGATGCAGGGTTTTAACCCTGCCATCGAGCATTTCAGGAAAACCGGTAAAATCAGATACATCTTTAACTTCAACTCCGCCTTCGCGTAGTTTTTTGGCCGTACCGCCGGTGGAGAGTATTTCCACGCCCAGAGACTGCAGCCGGGTAGCGAATTCCTCGATACCCGATTTGTCCGTCAAACTGATCAACGCCCGCTCGATCTTTTTCATCTGCTCTCCTATTTTTTACGTATGAATTCTCGTATTTTCCTTCTGTCCCGTTTATCCGGCTTGCCTGCCGGGGCCGAGTGGCCGGCATGAAACATTTTGCGCATCTCACGGGCGTGATGGCGGCGTTGCTTGCTTTCCTCGCTCTCCTCATAGAGAAGTCTCGCCTCGGCAGCCGGTCTTCGCTGGGCGTTAAGGGCGAGCACGGCCACGTGCCATTCGAGTTCGCCCTTGGTGATCTGGACCACGTCGCCTACATGAACGGTTCGGGAAGATTTCACCCGCGCCTCGTTGATATGCACCCTGCCGCCATTTACCGCTTTCGAAGCCAGTGAACGCGTCTTGAAAAAACGTGCCGCCCACAGCCATTTATCTATGCGTATACCTTGGTCTTTACTGTCCATTTATCATCTTCCAATGGTGGTCCTTCCAGAAAAGAATGGAGAAAACAGACTACAATGAATCCAGCCGAAACGCCAAAAAAAAGAAAGTGTGAATAACCCGCAAAGAGATTATTATTGAATCATTGCCCAAAGCATATTACACACACGATGTGGTAAGTGCTGCTCGGCGGCGGTGATGAAGATATGCACATCGACAGGAAGGCGCGTGCTTATCCGGGTTCAACCGTAAATGTATCGCACCGATGTATCGCAGCGCTGTTTTACACTGTAAACCAAGGTTTTTTTCTTCGGCAAAGTCATCACATGCCGTGGATACATACTCCTCACTCTCTGTTTGGCTTTCCAAAAGGTGTTATGTCAGCTCATATTCAGGTCGTCGGCATTAAGGATATTCAGCTTCCCATCAAGGTCCGGGAGCGCAACGGCGGCCTGCAGAATACCGTAGCCACCATCACCTTGCGGGTGAACATGCCCGGCGGCCAGCGAAAAAGCTGCCTCAGTGTTTTCACCACCATCCTCAACGAGTACCTCGAAGACATTACCTATACCAACTTTTCCAAGATTCTCGAGGATGTAAAAAAGGCCTTGGATGCCAAAAGCGCCGAGTTGGAGATGAATTTTCCCTACTTCATCGAAAAAAAGGCGCCGGTCACCGAAACGAAAGGACTCATGGAATACAACTGTGCCTTCACCGGCACCTCGGGCGCCCAAAACGACTTCATCATTTCCGTCCGTGTTCCCGTTACCACCCTCTGTCCCTGTTCCAAGGAGATCAGCGAGGCAGGGGCCCATAACCAGCGGGCCGAGGTACATCTCAACGTCAAGTTCAAGAATTTCATCTGGGTCGAAGATCTCGTCGAAATGATCGAAAAGTCGGCTTCATGCGAACTCTATTCTCTGTTGAAAAGACCCGACGAAAAGTATGTAACCGAGCAGGCCTACAAGAACCCGATGTTCGTCGAGGACGTCGTTCGCAAGGTTGCCGTCTCTGCCTACGAACACCCAGATATCACCTGGTTCTCGGCAGGAGTGGAAAGCTTTGAGTCCATTCACAAGCATAGTGCCTACGCCTACGTCGACAGCAACGAAATGCGATGACGGCCCCTGTCTTTTTCCCGCCTATTTAGACTGTTTCAGGCAACAGGCATACTGGCATCGTTGGCGGGAATTCCCACCCGGGGTCCCACCCGATCCATAGGCAGAAAAGATCACCCTTTTTCGTTTCGTCTCTCCTGCATATCCATAGCCGCCCTGACCATGCGGTAGAGTTCTCGGAAATGCATCCTGTTGCGTGTACGCACATACTGATAGGCGCAGCGGCGCAGGTCGGCCTCGTCGAGTTCAGGCAGCTCCTGAAGAACTTCGCCGACCAGCTCGCCCGGGTAATCCGGTTCGAAGGGAATCTCCGCTCTACGGCATTCCTCCTGCAATTCCATGGCCTCGTTGATAAGGATATCCCGCATCCTCTCCGCCCGGTGCAGAATTCTATTATCCTTGAGCGACGAACCTTTTCTGGCGTCCATGTAGTTGTAGATCTCATCGAGTTCATACTGTCGCAGGACCTTGGCCAGATATTTGATCTGGCGCTTTTTGGCCCCGCCTTTGAGGCCACGACAGACGATGATCTCATCTCTGATGTCTTCCTGGTCCGGAAACGTCTTCAAATCGTTATCGCTCAACTCCGCCAGCTCAGCGGCAAGCTCTTCGACCTGCTTAAAGAGCCTTTTTCTCTCGGACTTGCTTATTTTCTCAATCATGGGCGTCAGACCTTGCGGATAAGCGATGGTTCATAATCACTGGGCGGGCCGTAACCCAAAAGGGTAATCAGGGTGGCGGCGACATTTGCCAGACCGGGAGCGTCAACGTCGGTTAGGGCGAACCGCTTGTCGCCGCCGTAATCGCAAACGACGAATGGCACCGGATTCTTGGTGTGGGCGACCATCGGTGATTTTTCATCATCTTTTTCCCTCCACATGCATTCGGCGTTACCGTGGTCGGCGGTCACCACGAGTATACCGCCCGCTTTCTTCACGGCTTTGACCAGCCTGGACAGACAAAGATCAACGGTCTCGACGGCTATCCGCACCGCAGCTTCAACACCGGTGTGGCCAACCATGTCTCCATTGGGAAAATTGAGGCGGAGAAAACGGTAGTCGCCGCTTTCAAGCGCTTCAATGACGGTATCGGTGATTTCATCGGCCTTCATCCAGGGACGTTTGTCAAAATTGACAATGTCGGAGGGAATTTCAACAAACTTCTCGAGATTTTTATCGATATAGCCGGATTTGTTGCCATTCCAGAAATAGGTAACATGGCCGTACTTCTGCGTCTCCGAAACGGCATAGGAGGTAATGCCGGCGGCACAGAGATACTCGCTGATGGTTCTGCCGATGACGGGAGGTTCGATGAGGTAATTCGCGGGGATCTTGGCGTCACCATCATATTCCATCATGCCGGCATAAAAAACATCGGGAAAGCGCTGGCGGTCGAACTTGGAAAAGTCTTCTTCCTCGAAGGCCCTGGAAAGCTCTATGGCTCTGTCGCCGCGAAAATTGAAGAAGACTACGGCATCACCGTCTTCAATCGTGCCGACCGGGCTGCCCTCTTCAGCGACAACGAAGCTGTCCATATACTGGTCAGTGGTATCGGGATTTTCTTCATAGTAGGTTGTAATGGCCTCAGTCGCCTTGGAAAACTGCCGCCCTTTGCCGAGTACATGGGCATCCCAGCCATTTTTCACTACACTCCAGTCGGCATTATACCTGTCCATGGTGGTAACCATCCTGCCGCCCCCTGAGGCAATACGATAGTCTTTCTCCGCCGAGGACAACGACTCCAGTTTTTTTTCCAGCGGTTTGAAATAGTCGAGAGCGCTTCGCTGGCCGACATCGCGGCCATCGAGCAGACCATGGACTCGAACCCTGGCGAAGCCTTCCTCGGCACAGCGCTCAAGCAAGGCGTAGAGGTGATCTATATGGCTATGCACCTTGCCGTCTGAAACCAGACCGATAAAATGAACCGTACCACCATCCTCGGCCCGTTCCTCCACCTTTTGCCAGGCGTCGCCTAAAAAAATATCGCCGCTGGCAATGGCTTCGTTGACCAGCTTGGCGCCCTGAAAGATGATTCGCCCGGCTCCGAGAGCATTATGACCGACTTCAGAGTTGCCCATGTCATCTTCGCTGGGGAGTCCCACCGCTGGGCCGTGTGCCTTGAGCCGCACCTGCAGCCGTTCCTTGAGCAGCCCATCCAGCACCGGGGTGTAGGAAACATGGACACCGTTGTTTGCACTTTCGGCACCAATGCCTATACCGTCCATGACCACCAACACCAGCGGCGAGGCTATTTCCGCACCGGGTAATGATTTCAACGTCAATTCTGTCATTTGCACTCCTTTGTGGTTATTCTCACACCGACAAATACTCCGGCTTAATAGTGTCAAATCAATTTTTTTTGCTATTTACAGGCGAATATCTTAGAATATGCATTGATAATTATCCAAAGAATATAAACTATTTCCGAAAGGTAGTATATGCAAGATTCAATGAACGTTTTCATGCGTTTTTTTTCACCGGCAGACAGCGCTGTGTCAGTGGATTATCACCGATGAATTGTGGAGACAACAATGCCGCAGACCGCTAGTCGACACACCGTCATGCTCACTGTTCTCCACGCAGAAATGAGTCGGCTCACCAGCCTTCTGCAGTCAGGAATCTGTTTGAAGAGCAGCATCGGTATGGCGGTGGGCCTTTTCCTTACCGATCTGCCAGGCTTTGATCAGAACTATCTGAATGAAAAGGTTCAGACCATATTCCTCGACGGCAGCGCAATCGACGACCTGCAGCGCCCTTTGTCCAGACCCCGTCACGTGCTGGCGCTTTCCGCCGCGATGCCCGGCCTGGCGGGCGCCATTTTCCGGAAAAACAGTCTCTGCGCCGCCCTGCGAACCCGCGCGCCCTCCTCAACCGTTGCGGACGAAGGCAGTGGAGATACCGTCGTACAACTCAAATTATTCAATACCATCGCCAGAGAAAAAGGCGAGGCCCTACTCAGAGGCGGTGGTGTCTTTACAGGAGCCGCTCTCCTGCGATTTTTTGGGGATCATTCCTCTGTACTGCAAAGAGCACTGGGCGCCAGATATGACGGCAGCGATTTCCAGCCGCTGCAGCTGCACACTTCAATCCGTGCCGACAGTGATTATTTTCTCACCATCACTACACCGGAAACGGAGAAATCGCCATGACGCCAGCACATTCGAAAGAAACCCGCGATATGCTCGGCCGCAAGGGCCTGATGGCCGTCGGCCAGGCCAGGGAGTTGCTCCTTGAACGTCTGCAGTACACAGTCGATTCGGAGACACTGCCGCTTGATGAGGCTTTGGGACGCATTACCGCTATCGATATTTGCGCCCCGGAAGATCTTCCGGCCCATCCCCGTTCGACCATGGATGGGTATGCAGTCATCGCCGCCGATACCTTCGGCGCCTCGGAATCTATGCCCTGCTATCTCGATGTCACCGGTGAAGTTGTCATGGGCGAAATACCCGACCAGACCGTTCATCGAGGTACCTGTCTGCGTATCGCCACCGGCGGTCTCTTGCCCGAAGGCGCTGACAGCGTCGTTATGTTCGAACACAGCGTACCCGTGGATGCCACGCTCGTCGAGATAGTCAAAGGCGTCGGTGCCGGCAGCAATGTCATCGGTAGAGGCGACGACATAGAAAGGGGCCAGGTCGCCGTGAGTGCCGGTCGGTCTCTCCGCCCCCAGGAGCTTGGTCTTTTGGCAGGCCTGGGTCTCAAGGAGATAGCCGTCCGCAGAAAGCCTCGATTCGGCATAGTCTCAACCGGTGATGAAATCGTTGCCTACGGCACGACGCCTCCCCCGGGAAAGATACGCAATATAAACACCATCACCCTGGCAAGCCAGGCCAGAAAGCTGGGGGCCGAGGTGCGCGACTACGGAATCGTCGCCGACACCGTCGAGAGCTTTTTTCCGGCACTCAAAAAGGCGGTGAGCGAAAATGATCTGGTGGTCTTCTCCGGCGGCAGTTCTGTGGGAGCCAGAGATCTCGGAGAGCAGGCCGTCGATACACTTGGCAGCCCCGGCATCCTCGTCCATGGTGTAGCCCTCAGGCCGGGAAAACCCATACTCATTGGGCTGCACGACAACACCCCTGTTTTCGGCCTGCCGGGACACCCGGTTTCGGCCATGGTCTGTTTCGATCTTTTCGTCGGCCCGGCCCTTGAAAAGATCGCCGGCATTCGAACAGAGGCATTGCCGCTTTCACCCTACATAGACGCCCTGCTGGCCCGCAATGTTCCCTCGGCAGCCGGCAGACAGGATATCATCCGCGTACGACTCGACCACAACAGCGCCGCCGGCCAGATCAGGGCATTTCCTGTTCTCGGTAAATCCGGCGCCATATCCACGCTTTCCAGAGCCCATGGCTATATTATAGTCGATGAGGACCTGCAGGGCGTAAGCGAAAATTCCCAGGTAAAGGTGTATCTGTATCAATGAGCGTAAAAAATATCTATGTCAGCAATACCCCGCTGCCCAAAGCCAAACAGTTATGGCATGCAGCACTGAAAGAGCACGGTTTCAGTCACGGTGCGCGTACCGAGACCATTAAGGTCGACGACAGTCTTGGCAGGCTGACGGCGGTAGCGGTCATGGCCGGGAACTCGTCTCCTTCCTACAATGCCGCCGCCATGGACGGCATTGCCGTCCGTTTTCTTCAGCTCGCCTCCGCAAGTGAAGCACATCCGGTGGTACTGCAGAAAGAAGACTATGCAGCGGTAAACACAGGGAACGCCCTGCCGGCCGGCTTCGATGCCGTGGTCATGATTGAAGATGTACACATGCTGGACGGCGACAAAACGGAACTCACCGCTCCGGCGACACCCTGGCAGCATGTACGTACCATCGGCGAGGATATCGTTGCCACCGAGTTGATCCTTCCCGAAGGCCATCGCATCAGGCCGATCGACCAGGGTGCCATGCTCGCCGGCGGCGTCACCGAAGTCGAAGTCCGCTGTCCCCCACAGGCGATGGTTATCCCCACCGGCAGCGAACTCATCCAGCCAGGGGAAAGCGGGCGCCCCGGACAGATTATCGAATTCAACAGCCGCATCCTCCGAGGCTACCTGCAGAGCTGGGGTGCGCAGGCCGAAACCAGCCTGCCTGTAAAAGACGATCCCGAATCCCTTAAACAGGCGATCTCCACCGCTGTAGCCGATTATGACCTGGTCATTCTCAATGCCGGCGCCTCCGCCGGCACCAAGGACTTCACCTCCTCGGTACTGGCGGAACTCGGTGAGGTAGTAGTTCATGGGGTTGCCATAAAACCTGGTAAACCTGTCATTTTGGCTGTTGTCGACCATACACCTGTGATTGGCCTTCCCGGCTATCCTGTTTCCGCTGTGCTGACCATGCGCCTGTTCGTCGAGGAAATGATAGACGATTATCTGGGCATCGAGTCTCCCCCCCCCAGGATCATCGAGGCATTGATGTCGCGGCCGGTGTATTCGGCCATGGGCGTCGACCAGTTTGTCAGGGCCACCCTTGGTCGCGTCGGCGCCAATCTGATGTGTACTCCCTCAGGCAAAGGGGCTGGAGCCGTCATGTCGCTTGTCAGAGGCGACGGCATACTGACCATTCCGGCCGGCAGCGAAGGCGTCGGCGCCGGCGAGCGGGTGCAGGTGGAGCTGCTCCGGGACCCTTCTGAAATAGAGTCCACCCTGGTAGTGATCGGCAGCCACGACAATGTACTCGACCTCATTGCAAATCAGCTGCACAAGAATCGTCCCTCGGTACGCCTGTCCTCTGCTCATGTCGGTTCCATGGGCGGCATCATGGCTATCCGCAGGGGGGAAGCACATATCGCTGGCTGCCATCTGCTCGACGAACAGACAGGAGAGTATAATGTTTCCTTTATCCAGCGGCTGCTGGCTGGTAAAGCCTTGAAACTGGTTAATCTCTGCTACCGTGAGCAGGGTTTCATTGTCAAAAAAGCAAACCCGAAGAATATACATTCTTTCAGAGACATCGCCGACCATGGACTGACCTTCATCAACCGCCAGGGCGGCGCCGGCACCAGGCTGCTTACCGATAAGATTCTCAAGGAAGAAGGCGTGCAGCCTTCATCTCTTTACGGCTACGACCATGAGGAATATACCCATATGTCCGTAGCGGCGGCGGTGGCCTCAGGCAGCGTCGATGCCGGCATGGGCATCCGGGCCGCGGCCGTGGCTCTCGACCTCGACTTCGTCGCCGTTGCCGAGGAACGGTATGACCTCATCATCCCCACTGATTTTTACGGCGATGACAAAATAACCGCCCTGCTCAAACTTATTGGCGACGACAGTGATTTCCATAACCGAATTACCGCTCTTGGAGGCTACGACCTCCGGGACTGCGGCAGTATCGTCTATGAACAGTAACCATGTACTTTCAGGATGGTCTACCAAACGAAACTCAGAACCTACATGAGGAGAACAAAAAATGACTGACAAGATTTTTCGCATAAACATGACGGATTTGACCACAGCGATCGAAGACGTGCCCGAAGGCTGGGCTGCTCACGGCGGCCGGGGCTTAACCTCAACCGTCGTTGCCGCCGAGGTACCACCGCTTTGCCACCCGCTGGGACCGAACAATAAACTGGTTATCGCCCCCGGCCTGCTCTCCGGAACTGCAGCCGCCAACTCCGGACGTATCTCGATAGGCGCCAAAAGCCCGCTGACCGGTACCATCAAGGAATCCAATGCCGGTGGAACAGCGGCCCAACTGCTGGCGCGCTGCCACTGCAAGGCCATCATCATAGAGGGCCAGCCCCAGGCAGGAAAGTGGTACAACATATCCATCTCTCCGGGGGCGGTCTCCATCAACGAGGAAACCGAAACCATCGGTAAAGGCAATTTCGCCACGGCGGAAATACTCAAAAACCGATTCGAAGGCAAACCGGGCTTCATTGCCATCGGTCCAGCCGGCGAGATGAAAATGTCGGCTGCCAACATTTCCGTCAAAGACCCTGATTTTCGAATGCGCAGCGCCGGTCGCGGCGGCCTCGGTGCAGTCATGGGTTCCAAGGGCGTTAAATTCATCTCCATCGATCCTCAGGACGGCAAGGTTGAAATCGCCGAGCCCGAAGCCTTCAAAGAGGCTAATCGGGTTTTCGTCAAGGCCCTTGCCAATCATCCCATCAGCCAGGGTCTGGGCCAGTACGGCACCAACGTTTTGGTGAATATCATCAACGAATCCGGAGGTCTTCCCACCAAGAACTTCACCCTCGGCCAGTTCGAAGGCCATGAGAAGATATCGGGTGAGACAATGTATGAGAGAATCCAGGAACGCGGCGGCAAGCCCAAGCATGGTTGCCATCCGGGATGTGTCATCCAGTGTTCCCAGATCTACAACGACGCCAACAATCAATACAAGACTTCCGGCTTTGAATATGAATCTATCTGGGCCATGGGTGCCGACTGCTGCGTCGACGACCTCGATCAGATTGCCGAGGCCGACAGTATCATGGATGATCTGGGAATCGACTCCATTGAAACATCAGTTGCGATGGGTGTTGCCATGGAGGCCGGCGTACTTGAGTTCGGTGATGGTGAGGGCATATGCAGAATTCTGCGCGATGAAGTCGGTAAGGGTACCGGCATGGGACGCCTCATCGGCGGGGGTGCGGGCATGGTGGGCCAGATCTATGGCGTTGCCAGAGTGCCAGTTGTTAAAAACCAGGCGATCCCCGCCTACGATCCCCGGGCCATCAAGGGCATCGGCATCACCTACGCAACTTCAACCATGGGTGCCGACCACACCATGGGCTACTCCATCGCCACCAATATCCTCAACGTCGGTGGCTCGGTCGACCCTCTCTCCAAGGAAGGCCAGGTGGAACTTTCCAGAAACCTGCAGATCGCCACGGCTGCCATCGACTCCACCGGCATGTGCCTTTTTATCGCTTTCGCCGCCCTCGACGACGAAACCTGCCTGCCGGCCCTGATCGACCTGATCAACGCCAGGTTCGGCCTGAAGCTCACCGGCGACGACGTCGTCAACCTCGGAAAATACATTCTGAAGACCGAAAAGGCCTTCAATGAAGCCGCCGGTTTCAGCAAGCAAGACGACAGACTGCCTGAGTTTTTCTCCATTGAGAAACTCCCTCCGCACAATGTGGTCTGGGATTTCAGCGGTGAGGAGATCGACAGTTTCTGGGACTTCTAATGAATGTAGAGGTCAAACTTTTCGCCTATTTCCGGGACAACCGCTTCAAGGTAAAAAACTTTACTTTCGAAGAGGCTGTCCCGGTCAGCCATGTGCTCGACCACCTGGGCATCAACGCCGACGAAGTCGGCGTGACCATGGTCAATGGCCGTCACTGCCGGCTCGACACCCATCTGCAACCCGATGATTCACTGGGGATTTTTCCCATGATAGGCGGTGGTTAAGGGGACGTCATCGGATAGGAAAAGGCTGAAGACAAGGGTGAATCGGACCGGATCCAACCACTAATGTTCGCTTGGCAGGAACTGCAACAGCTTCCTCTTTCTCCTTGAGGTGCTTGTGTTTCTACCTGTACATATCTGAGTCAGGAAAAATACATATATGGATTTCTTGCACAAGACCGTTCTCGACTGCCGTAGTCGCTCCACCAATGATGACGACCTCATAGAAAACCTGACGAAATACGCCCAACAGCACGGCCCGCCAATGTTCCAGGCGATTTTCCATATTTTTGCAAGCCTCGACTTGTCGCCGCAACTCGCGGAGGACTACTGGTATGATGTTCTTTTGCACCGGCAGTCTATGGTCAAAAAGCTCGGCCGGAAAATTGACTTCATTCCCTGTCTGTACGACTACCTTGCCGCCTCTCCCCATCCCTTGACAAACCCGCGACTGGTCGATGAAAAGGCCTACTCGCGGGTCATAATGGGAACCACTCACGACGGGCTGACCGCGATTTATAATCGCCACTATTTTGACGAAGCCCTGGAACAGGCGGTTTCCTCCGCCAAGAGGTATGGCAACGATGTCTCTCTGCTCTTTCTCGATATAGATGATTTTAAGGATATCAACGACACCTACGGCCACCGGTACGGAGATACCATACTCCAGCAGGTCGCCGGAATAATCGAGAGTGAAAAACGGGAAAGCGACATAGCCGCCCGCTATGGTGGTGAGGAGTTTGTTCTGCTGATGCCGCACACGGAAAGCATTCACGCCTTTATTCTTGCCGAACGCATCCGGGTCAGTATCGAAAAAAACGTTGTCGGCATCGAGGATAAGCCGGTGGAAGTGACCATAAGCGGAGGCCTCGCCGCTTTCCCGCAGAACAGCGACACGTCCTCGCAGCTTGTCCACCATGCCGACAGTGCTCTCTACCTTGCCAAAGGTGCAGGAAAGAATATCATATGTCTGTATAAAGAAGAGAAGAGACGGTATCTCCGTGTCAAATACAAGGAACCGGTGAAAATCAAGGAGCTCGGTTTCGAATCTTCGCCGACCTTTGCCGGGACGAGTAAAGATATCTGCATAGGCGGCATTCTCTTCGAGAACAACGTCCCCCTGCCCATCGGCTCGAGAATTCAGGTAAACCTGCCTATACAGAAGGGCAAACCGCTGCTTCTCATAGGAACCGTGATCCGTGTCGAGGCGTATGCGGACAATCTTTTCGATATAGGAATGTCCATCTCCTTTAAGGAAATGGAAAAAATTGCCAGCAGTGAAATTGCCAATTTTCTCCAGAATACACTCTCGTAGAAGTGTATCCGAGAAATGCATTTTTGTTAGAGTACGACGTTTGCAGAAAAGCTGGCACCACCATCAACGCAGGGCAGGGGGCGGTGCTTTTCTCAGTCCGCTGCCGATGTTATTGCTCGGGCGATCGCTATCAGCCCCTATCGACACCAACGAAGGAGAACACCATTATGTCGACAGTTCACGCCCGCATCGAAGGACGGGTACAGGGTGTATTTTTTCGCGACTCCACCCGGCGCCAGGCAGAAAAATTAAACCTTACCGGTTGGGTGCAGAATATGGCCGACGGGAGTGTCGAAGCCGTCTTCCAGGGAAAAATCGAGAATGTCGAGGCCATGAAAACCTGGCTTGGCGACGGTTCACCTCAAGCCGATGTTTCCCGGGTCGAGATACAGCAGCTGGACGGCGAACAGCAATTTAGCGAATTCCAAATCCGCTATTAAAGCCGAAAACATATGACCACTCTGCTGCAGATCGACAACCTCAATACCTGGTTCGAGCTCGACTCATCCTCTGAAGAATCCGCTTACGCGCACATCCTCAAAAACATACGCTTTTCCGTTGGCCTCGGTGAGACCGCCGCCCTCGTCGGAGAGTCGGGATCGGGAAAGACGGTGACGGCCCTGTCAATACTGCGTCTGCTCGAACAAATCAGTTCAGTCAGGCAGACAGGATCTATCGAGCTCGAGGGCAAAGACATTTTCGCCATGGACAGCGAACAGATACGATCGCTGCGAGGAAACACCGTGGCAATGATTTTCCAGGAACCGATGACCTCGCTCAACCCCGTCTATACCATCGGCAACCAACTGATCGAACCACTGATGCTGCACCGGAAAATGTCCAAAGCCGAAGCCCTGGAGGAAGCCACCGCCCTGCTGGAGCGTACCGGCATCCCGCGTCCCGATGAACGCCT
Organism: uncultured Desulfobulbaceae bacterium; assembly: GCA_937132035.1. Classification (GTDB taxonomy): domain Bacteria; phylum Desulfobacterota; class Desulfobulbia; order Desulfobulbales; family Desulfocapsaceae; genus Desulfopila_A. The sequence continues at coordinate 44,505 of CAKZOA010000141.1, forward strand.
CGGCACTTATCCTCATCAGCTTTCCGGCGGTCAGAGGCAGAGGGTGATGATTGCCATGGCCATAGCCTGTAGGCCGAAGCTGTTGCTTGCCGACGAACCGACCACGGCCCTCGACGTTACCGTCCAGGCGCAGATTCTTGAACTCCTCAAAGACCTGCAGCAGGAATACAACATGGCCATCCTTCTCATCACCCATAACCTGCCGATGGTCAAAAAGATAGCCGACAACGTCTATATCATGCGAAGCGGAGAGATCGTCGAACGCGGCACGGTTCAGCAGATATTCGCCTCTCCCGAACACCATTATACCCAAAAACTGCTCCATTCGATCCCCTCTGGCAGTCCACCTCCGAAAACAACCCGATCCCCGTTTGTCAGCACCTCCGGTCTTAAGTGTCACTTTACCCTCAAAGGTGGGCGCAAAAGCCTGTTTACCAGATCCATGAACACCATCAAGGCGGTGGATAACATCAGCCTCACCATCGCCGAGGGCTCCACCTGCGGCATAGTGGGAGAATCAGGCTCGGGTAAAACCACTCTCGGACTGGCCATTCTCCGACTCGTCCGCAGCACCGGCGCCATTGAGCTCAATGGCCACAGGCTCGACGGCCTCAAGAATCGAGAGCTCCGTCCCTTGCGCAGCCAGATGCAACTTGTGTTTCAGGATCCATTCTCCTCCCTTTCGCCGCGACTGACAGTAGAAGATATCATCGCCGAAGGGCTGCTGGTGCATGCGCCACATATTGATAAAAGGCAAAGGCGCAAAGCGGTCATGGATATACTTCAAGAGGTGGGGCTCGATGCCGATACCGCCCTTCGCTATCCTCACGAATTTTCCGGCGGACAACGACAGCGGATCGCCATCGCCAGAGCGGTTATTCTACATCCACGCTTCCTTGTCCTCGATGAACCGACATCCGCCCTGGACATGACCATCCAGGCACAGATAATCGCTCTGCTTTCCGATCTTCAGAAAAAGTACAACATGACCTACCTCTTTATTTCCCACGATCTGCTTGTGGTGAGGGCAATGGCCGATCAGATAGTCGTCATGCGGGATGGGGTTATTGTCGAGGAAGGGCCGGCGGAAAAGGTTTTCACTGCACCGCAGCATGAATATACCCAGAGTCTTTTCCGGGCTACTCTCGGCTGAACTTTCACCGCCACGAGTGATGTGTCTATCGGCAGACTACCGATAGACGAGAGTCGGGCAAAAGGTGTTCGACCTCTTTCTGTCAGTCGCGCTGCAGAGTGGACTTCATCCAGCTGAGTACGGCGGTGAGGTAACTTCCCTTCCTTGAATCCTGCTCCGTTGAAAACAAGCCCAGTTCAGTGAACAGGGAAAGGTTCCAGAGAGAGCCTCCGAGTCCTTCGTGCAGAAGAATCAGTTCTGCGTGCTGCAAAGCGAGGATGGTATCCTTCTGGCTGTCGCGGGAGAAAAAGGTGACATTGCCGTCCTGGGAAACAGCAATGGCAATGGAACCTGGCTGGTCATAGGCAAACTGGGCTGCCGACTGGTGTCTGGTCCCGCTGAGGTCGGAGAACTGACCGCTGCTTTCTCCGCTGCCGGTAAAGGGGTTTACCAGGCGCAGTTGCGCCAGTGTTCCCTTGATATTCACCGGTACTATTTTGGCGCCAAAACAATAGACAAATCTATCATAGGTCATAACCAGCGCCCCATCGACCGCCGTCAATCTGGCAATTCTGTTGCACTGCTGCTGCACCTGCCCCCATGACTTCATCAAGTCCTTCTGCTGCGGCAAACTCAGCTCATTTACAATGTTGTCAATATTTTCGGCACCGGAACCGGCAGCCGTCGATGCTCTGGAAGACAGGGCATCGGCGTCAAGAAAATTCGCCCCTCCGGTATATTTGATCGGCGCCTCGATGGACGACATCCAGTTTTTGTTCTCCGCGGCGACCAGCACCGTGCCGCCCCTGCCATGAACCCGCATCTGTTGGGCTATTTTTAACAAAGCATTATAGCGCAGCAGATTGAAAAGCCGGGTTTCACCCGATTGTGCCTGCCCGGCTATTTTCGGGATGAGGCTGCACATTGCCTTGCTCTGATCGAGGAATTCGGCGCGGTTGCCGGTCACGGCGGCAATA
>CAKZOA010000142.1 GCA_937132035.1 uncultured Desulfobulbaceae bacterium
TGGAGCCTGGCGGAGACAAACAGTGGACTGCTGCGCTTTTTCCGCCGGTGCATCGACTTGCGCAAAAGCTACCAGGTCTTCCGCAGGGACAACTTCTTTGCCGAAAACCTCGAGGCCGAAAACGCCGAGATACTCTGGCAGGCCGAACATCCCGGTCAGACCGACTGGACCGCCACCTGCCACCACCTGGCATTCCAACTCAACGGCACCGACTCTGCCGAACCGCACTTTTTCATTATCATTAATGGCAACAGGAACGCTGCCGTCGACGTTACCCTGCCTCTTTCTCCCTCTCAACAGCCATCACAAAAATGGCACAGGATTGTCGACACCTCCGAACAGTCCCCCAATGATTTTGTCTCCATGGAGTCGGCTCTCCAGTACCGTGCCGGGGATACGATACATGTCGCCCAGATGACGGCGATGGTACTGCGCACAGACTGAAGGAGAAAACCCTTCCGCTGCTCAGCATATCTGCTGGCGACGAGCGTGGCTGCCACTTTTGCATTGCCCCCCTTCTAAATGCTTGAAAATAATTACCAACAACAATATACTGAGGCCATTGAGCCTGTTTCCGAGCGGCAAAAGCGATCTACTATCAGCAGTGATGCGGACAAGGAGTCGGACAGTTCACCATGACCCAGGGCACTTTTCTCTTTATCGGTGACAATCTCATCTCCGACTTTGACTGGCAGCATCGCATGCCTCACTTCCAGGTTCACAGCCACGGGGTTGCCGAAGAAAAGGTGGAAGGGCTTCTCGCCAGGATTGGATCTGTTCTCATCAGCATTCCCCAACCACCGGATATTATTCTCATCATGACCGGCGTCAACAACGTCATCGACCAGGACTATACCTTCGTCGATCAGATCCGCCGTATCGTCATACGCCTGAGCAATATCTACCCGGAAACGGAAATCATCGTCAACAGCCTGCCCAATATCAAAGTGCCCTTTCTTGTCGATGAGGCCATCTATCATCTCAACTCCAAGATAAACGAAATGACCCGGCAGACAGGCTGCTGTTATCTTGACAACTTTGCCGCGCTCGCCGACAACCCGGAAATCCTTGCCGACGACGGCATCAGTCTGACCCCGGCAGCCTATGACCGGTGGGCAAGATCGATTCTCGAATTTGTTGCCTTCCTGCTCGAAGATGGTTAACTCTACATGAGTTGCATTCCATCCACATCACCCATTAAAGGAGTTACACATGAGTTTGTTCCGTCACCTGTTGTTAGGAGTTTTTTTCGCCTTTGCCATGACGGCATTTTCGGCAGCCAGTTTTGCCGCAGACCAGCCGCAAAGTGAATCGGGCACCGTCCTCGAAACAATGAATGCCCTCAATTACACCTATATGAACGTAAAAACAGCCACCGGCTCCAAATGGGTGGCCATCCCGGCCACAACCGTAGCTGTGGGCGACACCGTCCATTTCCTCGACGGCATGGTCATGAAGGACTTCAACTCACAGACGCTTGAGCGAACATTTGCCAGCATACTCTTCTCTCCGGGCCTGGTTGCCGATAATGCAACTACCGACAGCCCGGCGGCCGCAGCCCCAGAGAGTTCCCCCCCGTCCTCCTTTACCGATGCGGTCAAAGCCGAATCACAGCAGACGGCATCTCCCCAGCCTGAAGGTCTGGTATCGGCCGGAAGTATCGGCGCCACCGCCCCTTACGTCGAAGTGGAGATCGAAAAAGCATCCGGAGGCAACGGCTATACCGTGGCGCAGATCTTCGACAAAGCCGCCTCGCTGACGGGGAACACGGTGCGTGTCAGGGGCAAGGTGGTCAAGGTAAGTCCAAATATCATGGGCCGCAACTGGATCCATATCCAGGACGGTACCGGTGATCCGCTCAACAACAGTCATGACCTCGTCGTCACCAGCCAGGATCTGCCGGAAACCGACACGGTCGTCGTTGCCGAAGGGGTGCTGGCCGCCGATAAAGACTTTGGCTACGGCTACGAGTACCAAGCCATCATCGAAGAGGCGGCAATCAGCCAATAGGCGGGAGTCGGCGCCCGGCCACCGCACCCTGGCCATTGATCTCACCAACGGAAGTGGCATGCGCATCATCATAGTCGGTCCAGGAGCTCTTGGCTGCCTGCTGGCGGCAGTTGTGCAAAAAGGCTGTACGGCTGCAGACAGCGTCATGCTTCTTGACCATGACCACACCCGCGCCGAACTCCTCAACCGCCGGGGGGTCCTGCTGGAATACGACGGGGACACCCGCAGCCATGCGGTACCGGCCGGCTTCGATCCAGCCGGCGCCGCACCGGCTGACGTAGTCTTTGTTTGCGTCAAATCCTACGATATAGACGCCACTTTTGATTTTTGCGCCCCACTGCTTATCAACCATCCGCTTCTCCTCTTTTTTCAGAATGGCATCGCCCACCTCCGCTATCGCCGCTTTGCTGCCGGGCCTGCCATCTTCGCGACAACCACCGAAGGCTCGACCTCGCTGGCCCCCGGCCATGTCCGCCATGGTGGAACCGGTACCACCTCCCTCGGTTTTCTCGACCCGCCGCAGCAGGACGTCCAGCAGATGCTCGAAAAAATCATCGCCACGCTAAGACGCGGTGGACTCAACGCCCGGCACAGCGAGGCAATGCTTTCCAGGATATGGACGAAACTGATAATTAACGCCGGCATCAATGCCCTTACCGCCATCCACGATTGCCCCAACGGTGAGCTGCTGCACCGGCCCCATGTTCACCACCAGATGCGCTTAGCCGTCGAGGAGGCTGCCACGCTCGCCAGCCATCTGCACATAGAGATTACCGACGCCGTGGAGACAACGCAGGCCGTCTGCCAGAGCACCGCCGCCAATATCAGCTCCATGCTTCAGGACGTGCGACGCCGGAGAAAAACGGAAATCGACGCTATCAACGGCGCCCTCGTCAAACTGGCTGCGGAGAACGGTCTGACTCTCCCTGTGAACAGTTACCTGGTCCAGCGCATCAAGGAGATTGAAGGACGATATGCACTTTCTGAAAATACAGCCTGAAACCATAGGTTTTGACTTCGACGGCGTCATTGCCGACATTGGTCAGACATTTCTGCGAATCGCCTGTGAGAAACATGGCTACTGCGACTTTGCTCTCGAGGATATCACCAGCTTCCATGTGGAGACCTGTACCGTCATCCCCGAGGATGTTGTCCGCTCCATCTTCGACACTATTCTTGCCGATTCCCTGGCCACCGGACTACAGCCGGTTCCCGGGGCACTGGAAGTACTCGAAGACCTCGCCGGTCGAGCCAGACTCACCATCATCACCGCTCGGAGCCTGGAGGAGCCGGTGTCCGACTGGCTGAGCCACTATCTTTCGGCCGAAACCTGCGGAAAAATCAATCTTGTCGCCATGAGCGATCATGACCGCAAGGTTGAGTATATCCGTCAGCATCGACTCCTCTATTTCGTCGACGACCGAGCGGAAACCTGCGCCCAGGTCGCCGCAGCAGAGCTAACCCCTCTGCTCTACCGGCAGCCATGGAACAGCACCTGGAACGATTTCATAACCGTAGAAAACTGGCGGCATCTCGCCGACCATCTCAGGGTCGAAGAGTAGCTGCAACCTAACAGAGAGGACCGGCATGCAGTGCCCCCATTGTCACAAGAAGATAGAAGAACACCGCAATCCGACTCCCACCGTCGACATCATAATCGAGATAGAGGGAAAGATTGTTCTGATAGAACGTAAAAATCCACCCCACGGATGGGCCCTGCCAGGTGGATTCGTCGATTATGGCGAATCCTATGAGCAGGCGGCTTTCAGGGAGGCAAAGGAAGAGACGGGCCTGGACGTCCAGGACCTGCGGCAGTTTCACACCTACTCCGAGCCGGGAAGGGATCCCAGAATGCACACCGCTTCCACTGTCTTCACCGGCAGGGCCACGGGATACCCGGAGGCAGGCGATGATGCCGGCAGGGCCGAGCTCTTCAGCGAGGAGGATCTGCCCCGGCTGGCCTTCGATCATGACCGCATCGTCGGCGACTATTTTTCCTGGAAAAAATCGAGCTGCTAAAAGTGGTAGACCTAAAGGCCGCAGGCAACATCCGGTAAGAAATGTTTCAGACAAACACCCTGTTCAGCAGCCAATAGGCGAAAAGACCCATACCTATGGATCCGTACATCAACAGTCAGGGAATACAGTCCTTGCCAAACTTTTTGGCGATAACGACAAACGTTGTCAGTCCGATGGCACCGGCGGCGATGATCAGGGCAACTTCCTTCATGGGCTTTCCTCGTTGCTGAATACTGCTCTGCCTGCTCCAGGAAGAACATATCCTTGAGATAGCACAGTATGTGATAGGCCATCATTTTGTGAGCCTGTTCCTCTTTCTGAGAAGACCCTTTCCCTCTCACCCATTACTACCAGTAATCTATTTTCTTCTAATCATCCATTCAAGATTTTTTTTTGGGTTCTGGTCATACTCTATTGGGATGAACAGGAAGACGATGAAATTGCGGTTCTGCTTAAATTTATGATATCGCCAGTGGCCTTTTAAAGCGGCAAATTCCGATATACGGGTGATAATTTATAGCCTTCGGATAGTCTTCTCATGGCAAATACGCTTTATCGGAAGAACCCAAATAAGTTAAGATATGGGAAGCATGCCACGATTGAACTACCGCAATCCACAGGGTCTCAATCCCAGCATTCAGTTAGATCGTTTAGAATGGGATTTGACTTTATAGTAGGTTTTGATAAATAGAGAATATAGATCTGTCACATTTCTTTTGAAAATCGGGTAAACGTACTCATACGATTACCCGATTCAGAATTACTCAATGTTTTTTCGAGCGGTATGCTGCTCACTAATAGCGTCTGTTGCCAGTAATTGTTCCTTATGCTGATCGTATTTCAATTGTTCTTGGCTTAGTAGCTTCAGCCTTTGGTAAATGGAGTTGGAGTGTTCCATCTTTGAGTTCAGCATCTACTTTTCCAACATCAATTGTTTGAGGTACTGAAAACACTCTTCTATACTCTACATCTCCAAATTCTGCCCAACTCTGAGCACCTTCAACTTGTAGATTCCGAATTCCAGTAATTTCGAGTGTTCCATTATCGACATTCACTGAAATATTTTCTTTTGAAATACCTGGCATATCAGCATGGAGCAAAATTTCATCATCATTTTCATATATATCTACTACCGGAGCAACAGTAGTCAGGTTATGTTGTCTCTCCATCATTCCTTCAGTTCTTTTAGTAAGTTCTTTGTTTTCGCTCATTGTGTCACCTCCAATTACTGATTCTATATCAAAGGTTTTTTTAGTTTATCGTAATTTGCTTAGGTTTTGCCGATTCAGCCTTAGGCATCACCAGTGTTAAGAGGCCATCCCCTAAAACAGCCTCTATCCTATCGGCATCAACCTCAGCATCAAGTGTGAAGCTGCGTGAAAAGGTTGATGTATTGCGTTCGACCCTATGAGCTTTGTACCCTTCGGGAACATCAGATTTGAGAGTACCGCTTAGTTCGAGGTAGTTTCCCTGGATTCTGATATTAAGATCTTCTTTGCTCACGCCTGGGAGTTCCGCAATCATCTGAAATGAATCACCATTGTCATACATGTTAGTTTTGGGAAATCCGCCTACGACTCTCCACCCGGAACCTTCTCCATAGGATCTGTCAAGATTACTTGAACGAAGCAAATCCAAAGCAGAAAACAAACGATCAACCTCACTCATTCTTGTCCACATAGCTTTACCTCCTTTTTAGTTCTGTTGGTAACTGACCGCTGTTTAGCAGAGTCCAGCTAGTCCTTAACTTGGTCGGTATATCCAGAAATATAGTAGCTTTAAATGTCCTGTTTCTAACGGCATATTTCTCTTTACCGCAAAAATAGATACGTCGCCCATATGTGTCAATACCGTAACTGTATTTTTTTCATTTTTTTACTAATATTACTTTATGTATAATGTTTGACATAGTAACCTTGGGGCTGTATTTTAAAAAGGGAGGATTAAGTATGGATGGAAACAGCAAGTTAAGTCTTTTGAAGCAATCTAGTATTTCTTTAGATGATCTAAGGATGAAGCAATCTGTTCGGACTACATTCAAGCTGCCGGAAGAGGCCATTAACCTGTTGAGCATCATTGCAGGTCAGTTGGGTATAAAGCAGAAAACACTTCTTGATCAACTCACTGAAGATTCAGGCTTACTCATTAAACTAGCGAAAGAGGTGGATCAAAAGAACAGAGGGAATGAGACACGCCAAGCTAAAACTTTTGTGATTAGTAGGAACTCTCTCCAATCAATAAACGATGTGGCAAAAGAACAAAATATTTCTCGAGATATTCTTGTAGAAGTTTCAATAAACCAATTGCTACCGATAATTGAAAAAGAACTAGAAAGACACATTAAAAGAAAACAAATACTTGAAGACATGAAAAAGTTTTCGAGACATGAAGAAGTACTTCGTGATCAAGCAAGAGAAGTGCTGGGAGAAGATGATGATTTATTCAAAATGATTGATAGTCATGTTCAACGCACAAAAGATAATATAACAACAGCTAGTATGCTTATTAAAAAAGGAATGCCCATGGAGGAGTGGTAACAATATATTAAATGTTGAAATAACTTGAATTAGTAACTTGAATCGTTGAAAGAGAAAGTTTAAGTGAACATTTCATCCACAGATTATTCTGGACAATCTTCGAAGTAATGATTTTTTCCGGAGGATCTACAATGCCAAAGAATTATTACATCATTTTAGGAATATCGAGAAACTCTTCACAAGAAGATATCAAATCAGCTTATCGACGGCTTGCTAAAGAGTTTCACCCTGATCGTTTTGGAAAAAATCAGGCTCCATTTCAGAAAATACAAGAAGCTTATTCAATACTGAGTAACCCAAAGACACGAAAATCATACGACCACTCATTGCAACCGAAATTCATGGTCAACTCGTCAGTAAAACAGACTCCGGTAAAGCGATACGCCAATGAAGAAATTGAACCGCTTATACCAGAAAATACCAACCGTTTGAATCATATAAATGCAGTAAACAGATCTTTTCATACTCAATGGTCAAATTTTGATGATGTGTTTGATCGCTATTTTGGTGGTTTTGCAGAAAACGATGACCGTATAATGGTTCCATTGCAGGATATGTCAGTTGAAATTTCACTTTCACCTACGCAGGCTCATCTGGGCGGCAATGCCCGTATTAGTCTTCCCGCTCAGATACATTGTCCGTCATGTGATACATCTTTTAGGAGATACAGGAATGTATGTTGGCGTTGTAATGGGACAGGGGTGCTAAGAGTAGAAAAGCCCGTTGTCATCAGTTTTTCAGCAGGAATAATGGATAATGATGTTGCAAAAATTGCATTAGAAGACACTGATGAAGGAAAGATCTTTCTGAGTATAATCTTCAAAATTCGTCTGAGGTAAATAAGAAGTATATGATGACGATCAAAACGGCTGATTGTGCAGTTCCGTTATTTGAATTGTGGGGGAGTAATAGCGTAATCTTTGAAAATAAGGAATATTTAGAGAGGACCAACAATTGCCAAGTATTAAGGTTTGAAGATTTAACTATCGTGCGACTTTAGACTGTTCCTGTATATACGTAAGGGTACCTTGAGCAATAGGGTTTTTCGCATAAGGTCGAGGCGTGGCTGGAATTTTTACCGGAAACATATACTTAATATTTCGAGGATGAAATTTCCTGACACAACGAAGTGAGCGAGTGAAAAGGCCATTTTTCAAAGTGGCCGTAATACAATAAAGACCAAAGATATATTATAACACGGTCATCAATATAATGTTTTTTATCGTTTGATCAGAGTGATGGGTGCCGGAAGGCGAGAGGAGGAGAGAGACGGCTCTCTTCATATGGAGAGTAGAGAAGATCGGTACGTCACTTTCGTACTGATAATAGGATTATCTGCTTACCCCTGATATTCAGTGACTCATGCAGAGACAGGGGGGCTAAGCAAAGAAATCATTCCACACCCCCTGCCACATCCGTAAGCGCCCCCGCTTTTTTACCATCCATTGGGGTTCGGCAGATTTACCTGCAGGAGATGAAAAACCGGACTAACCTCGGATCCGTACCCCGGTTTTCTTGCGCAGGCGGATCGACTGCGGCGTCACCTCGACCAGTTCGTCGTCGTTGATATAGGCAATGCAATCCTCCAGGCTCATGGTCACCGGGGGCGTGAGGATAACCGCCTCGTCGCTGCCCGAGGCCCGGACATTGGTGAGCTTTTTCCCCTTTGCCGGGTTGACCAGGAGATCGGCGGACCTGGCGTTTTCACCGATTACCTGTCCGTGGTAAAGAGGAGTCTGGGGGTGGATGAAGAGCTTGCCCCGCTCCTGCAGATTGAAAAGAGCATAGGCCACGGCGGTACACGATTCCTTGACCACCATGACGCCATTGACACGGTTGACTATATCGCCGGCATAGGAACCGTATTCTTCAAAAACATAGCTCATCATGCCCATGCCCTTGGTATCGGTCATGAACTGGGAACGGTAGCCAAGCAGGCCGCGAGTGGGAATGATGAAGATCATGCGGTTCATGCCGTGGCTGCTGCTCATCTCCTCGAGCTGGCCCTTGAGTTTGCCAAGTTTTTCGATAACCGCCCCCTGATACTGCTCATCGACGTCAATCGTCAGACGTTCATAAGGTTCGAGAGTCTGAGCGCCATCCTGCTTGAAGATGACCTGCGGCCGGGTTACCTGGAACTCATAGCCCTCGCGCCGCATTTTCTCTATGAGAATACTGAGATGCAGTTCACCACGACCCGAGACCTTGTAGCCGACGCTGTCGCTGAGCGGTTCGAACTGGAGGGCGACGTCGGCGAGGGTCTCTCGACTGAGACGCTCTTCCAGATGTCGCGAGGTAACGAACTTCCCTTCTTTTCCGGCAAAAGGTGAGTCGTTGGGAAGAAAATTCATGGAAATAGTGGGCGGATCTATGGCGATCAACGGCAGCGGCATAGGATTATCGGCATCGGTGAAAGTGACGCCGACGGTGACGTCTTCCATACCGGCGATGGCGACAATCTGACCGACGGAGGCGGACTCCACCGCCACCTTGCCGTCGCTTTCGAAGGCATATATCTTGCTGATGCGCACCGGCTTGATCGATCCGTCCCGGCGGGCGACCACCACCGGCTGGTTGATCGAAATTCTGCCGTTGACCACCTTGCCTATGCCCAGCCTTCCCAGATAGGGTGAGTAATCGATGGTGCCGACCTGCATCTGCAGGGGCGCCTCGGGCGAGCCCACGGGTGCCGGAACATGGGAGACGACCATCTCGGAAATGTGATCCATGGTGCCGCTGCCCTCCACCGCATCACCGGGGTCGAGAAGGGAGTAGCCATCCTTGGCCGAGGCATAGACCACGGGAAAATCAAGAATATCATCGGGTGCGTTGAGCTTGACGAACAGATCAAAGACCTCGTCGACCACCCATTCGCAGCGGGCTGCGGGTTTGTCTATCTTGTTGATGACGACGATGACCGGCAGGGAGTTCTCCAACGCCTTTTTGAGCACGAAATAGGTTTGCGGCATCGGCCCCTCCTGGGCGTCTACCAGCAGCAGGGCCCCGTCGGCCATGCGCAGAACCCGTTCCACCTGACCGCCGAAATCGGCATGGCCGGGAGTGTCGATGATGTTGATCAAGTAGTCTTTGTATTTGTAAGATCCGTTTTTCGAGGTAATGGTTATTCCCCGTTCCCGTTCCAGATCCATGGAATCCATCAGCCGTTCGGCCACAGCCTGGTTTTCCCGGAACATCCCGGATTGTCTGAAAAGCTGATCGACCAGGGTCGTTTTGCCGTGATCAACGTGGGCTATTATGGCTACATTGCGGATCTTGTGCTGTTCCATTACGAGTGATTCCTGCAGGCCGGAAACCCCGACCGGGTGCTGTGGAGCTGGCGGATAATAAAAAAAGCACCCGCGAAAGACGGATGCCGGCTCGACCGATGCCTTCTTCCTGCGCATTGGCTAACCTTGTATAATACACACTTTCAAGACTATTGGCAAATAAATACTGTCTACGACCGGTAATCCCCGATCACCGTTGGTTCCAGGATTTTTCTCAGCGTCTTATGGCGCAGGTTCGCCGATTTGCGCAGGGCCGAAACCTTATGGTCGAGATAATCGTAGACCCGGGGATGCTTGTTTTCCGCAGGACGCATTATCCTGCCGATAACCTGCATCAGCCGTCCCTCGAAACTGATCGGCGTGGTCAGAAAAAGCGTCGACAATCCCGGACAATCGAAGCCTTCACCGATGAGCTGGAGCGTGGCGATGAGTATCTGCACATCGCCCCTGTGCACCTCGTCGACAATGGCGGCCCGTTTTTCCGTGGCCGTCTGTCCGGTAAGAAGAGCTGTCCGGAAGCCTCTTTTAGCCAGAGACTCTTCAAAGATCCGGCAATGGCTGACCCGGTCGGAGACCACCAGAATGACGCCCTCTTCTTCGGCAGCGGCGGCTATATCTTGCAGTATCTGAGTGTTGCGTCCCTGGTGAGCGGTAAGTGCCGTGAGCAGAGCCTGATAATCGCCGCGATAGCCGTAGTCGAAATCGGTCCTGTGCAGTACCAGCTGCGGCCTGACGATGGCTCCGGTGGCAGTGAGTTCACCCTGATCGACCTTGTAAACAGGGTCCCCCATGTAAAAGTGGATAAGCCTGGTCATGCCTTCATCGCTGCGAAAGGCAGTGGCAGAAAGACCGAGGAGATACTGGCTGTCGAAGCCGGAGACGACATCGGTGAACAGTGCAGCCGGAACGCGGTGACACTCGTCCACAACCAGCTGACCAAAGCGGGGGCCAAGTTCTTCGACCCTCTTGCGGGCACTGTTGACGATGGCAACGGTGACCTCGGCGAGGTGAAAATTGCCGTCACCGACAAGCCCCGGCTCACACCGCAAAAATTGACGCAGGCGGTCCCGCCACTGGTAGAGCAGCTCCTTGGTGTGGACAACGATAAGAGCAGGCTGCCTG
>CAKZOA010000143.1 GCA_937132035.1 uncultured Desulfobulbaceae bacterium
ATGCCGGTGAGGCCGGTATGCCGACGTGATTTTTTCCTGTTATTGGCTTAGCCATACATAATTTGTTTCGTTCTCCCCCCTCGTTTACCCTCTTTTTGAGCGTACAGGAAAAATATAGAGTGCCCTGCAACTGTTTTTTGCCAAAATTCAATACAGATTCTTGCTTTAAATGACTACAACCTGCTGGGTAGTCTCACCCAAAGAGTTGCCAAGAGTACAACAAGATTCATCAGACTTCCGCGTGGCAGGAAAAATGGCATTCACTGAATTGCAATTGCAAGGAATTGATGGTAGATTGAAAGGAATGTGTATAAAAATAGTGAGAGACTATTTTTATACACATTCCTTCCTATTTCTTCTGGGAATCTTTCCTATTGTTTCTTGTGTCACTATATGCTATTGGTAGTATCCAATAGTGAAGAGAGTCAAAAATGCTCGTTACCTAACTGTTAGTTACCTGCTCCAGCTTATTGGAGGTGTACTATTCGTAAAAATAATGGCCCTGGAAGATGACAAACACTCCATTACTTTAACAAAGAAGGAAGCACATGACAAACAAACAGGAACATTTTTTGGCCCTAATCAGCGTTTGCGTATTTCTATTGCTGGCTGGGAATGCTTACGGTTTCGGCAGTTATATAGATAATGTCAACACACTCTGTGGGAACCAGACACCGCCCCAGACACCAATTGCTCCCGATGATTGCACTGCCTGTCATACAGGTGATCTCGGCGAAACAACCCCTGCAAAAACAGCATATACTGGAGGCGATCAAGCTATTATTGACTTCTTCTGTCCACCACCTACCACCACCTGTACAGACAGCGATGGTGATGGTATATCAGTTGAAGGGGGTAGCTGTGGGCCTGTGGATTGTAACGATAACGATGTTACTGTTTATCCGGGTGCTACAGAGGTTTGCGGTGATAGCATAGACCAGGATTGCAATGGTTCTGACCTTGCCTGTACAGACGGCGGCAATAATGCTTCAACGATAACTCCCATTCTGAATTTATTGAAAGAAAAGCCATAGAATGGCCGAAATACATAAAAAGGGGATTGTGCAACAGGTATGATCCCCTTTTATTTGATTTCTTTTGGTTTTCTCTCAATCATTCTGCATACTGTGGAATAGTGCAACTCTACTAACCGGCGATTTCCTGCTGGGCAAGTCCAAACCGTCAAGGGCTCAGTACATTGCCGCGATCTTTTCAGGCGTTGACCGGCCTGTAGGCAAGAGTTCGCTGAGTAGACGGCATCAAAAACAAAGAGAACCCATTTCTTAGGGAGCATAGGAAGACATAGGTAATCGGCGGATCCCTTCGAGCAGGGCTGGCACCATGCAGCGGCAAACCGTCAATTTGGGTTGTCACGCGCTCCCACTCGAGACGAGATCACGGATGACCGGCCCGGTGGCGCTGGCGGCGCCCTTCTCACGGCACTGACCCCGAAGTTCGATGAGAGCCTCGCCGATGTTGATATAGCGGCCAGACCCGAGCCGGTTTTGCAGGAGACTCTTTTCTTCACTTTCCTTCGACGTCTCGACGGCAATTTCCCCAAGCGTATAATCCCCAGCCGTCGTTTCCTTCGCATCGTAGGCTGAATCGGAAGCGGGTAAAAGGATGCACGCCGTCATGAGCATGGTTCTATGGCTCATGGCTTTTCTCCAGGTGGTGATACAGGGGTCTAAAAAAACTGGTACGCCGCTACTGATGGGTATGGTTTTTATCCTGCATTTTCATACGCATCGCTGCTCGTTTTTTGCGTATCATCATAGTATCATAATACATATCTTCAAATGCCGCATTCATGGCGGCGTCAAAATCGGCCCGCTCTCCGCCGTTGGCGGCAATGAAGGCTTTCGCAGATGTTTCATCGGCAAAGGCCCATTTCGGACGTGCTGTCATAACGCCCTTGGTGCTGCCGCCAATAACCCATACAGCACTTTGTGCGTCTATCAGCTTTTTGCTGTTGAAGTCGGCCACCTCAATTATCTCAATGGTTTTGTCGATCTGGTTAGCATAATTCAGTGCCGCGCAATGGAGACTGCAGGCCGGAAACTGGTGTTCATCCGAATATGTTATCAGCATGCGGCTCTGAGCGAACATATCCCTATTCATGCCGCAGTAACTGCAGGAAGGATGGAGTTCTATGTCTTGCATGTCACTCGCGAAGGCCAGTGCCGACAAACATCCAAGTGCGATTGTCAATACGAACAAAATCCTCTTCATGCGTTTCTCCTTGTAAATATATTCAATATGGTTTCGCTGTCCCTTGATGGGAAATGCCTGGTACGAAAAAATGTTAGCATGATAACAAAGGTGTGACAGGTTCCGACCCTTTGTGGTAGTAATAGATATTATCAGGATATACCGTATCATTCTTCCGTATCGAGAACAAAGAAAAATTCTGTGATAATGTTAAAAATATGTTGTTTTACTAACAGGTGATGCGTATGAATGCACAAGGCCGGAGAAGTAAGCTTTTGGACTGGCTGGAAAAAGAAGAAACCCTCGGACTCGTTGAGATGGCGCAGTACTTTGGGGTTTCGAAGATGACCATTCATCCGGGATTTGAGCTTCCTGGAAAAGCGAAGATCGCTGAAACGCATCCATGGCGGTGCTGTCAGAGCTGCCCACAGGAATGAGCGCGAGATGAAGACACCCACAGCTCAGCTCGATAAAGGGGATTGCCTCATATGCGGACGTTCTTCCAGTCAGCAGCTTCTGTATATTCTCACCATGATAAATGGGGAGCAAAAAATCTCCTGTTGCGCGCACTGCGGTATCTCGGCTCATCTCATGCTGAAAGATAAAGTGGCCATGGCCTTGACCGCAGATTTTCTGAGCGCCAAACTCCATTCGGCACAGCATTCTTTTTACAACATGGGCGGGGTTGTAGATCACTGTTGCAAACCTTCCATTCTGAGCTTTGACAATGAGAAGATGGCTCTGCGTTTTCAGAAGGGGTTTGGCGGCAGCGTCGGCAGGTTCAGCGATGCTCTTGAATTTCTCAGAAAAGACATGAGTATGCATTCAACCACAGGTTGCCCGAAATGTACCGCAAAGAGAGCTGCTGAGTAAATGCGCTTCCTGCTACGGAGGCGTTACATGGTCCCTGTCTCACAGCGTTAGGCAAAGTCGAGCAGGGAGCCTTGCGAATTTTTATTATCCAATCATTATAATCTGTTCCAACTGCAAGAGGCGACTTCTGCCTGTTGAGATTCAGCCCGGTTTTCCAGTGAAGCAAGATCCCTTAAGCGAGAAATTTTCCGGTTTGAGAATTGTTACCAAATTTTCTCACCGTGAGTGTACGTGTGCAAAAAACACCCATGGCCACAGATGGGGGGACACACTGGACAAAAGCGACGCACAATCTATTGCATTTCCTGATCTTCGGGGCATGGGGTGCGGAACATGGCTGTCATGTTCCGTTCGTCTGATACCTTGGTAAGCGATCTCTTTTTCACGAATTTCCATTTGGAAAGGCATTGAATACGGCTGAGATTGTACAAAAACTCTCTCTCTGAGTCTCGCCAATAATATTTTTGAAATTCAGTGGACGAAGATCCTCCTCTTTTCT
The DNA here is from genome assembly GCA_937132035.1 of uncultured Desulfobulbaceae bacterium. GTDB lineage: Bacteria > Desulfobacterota > Desulfobulbia > Desulfobulbales > Desulfocapsaceae > Desulfopila_A. Next base: position 3,584 of record CAKZOA010000143.1, read on the forward strand.
GTATGCCGTCCTGCGGGGACGCACCGCATCTCAAAGAAACACCCTTGTGATCTCACCCTATGTAGTCATCTTCTGAGTAGTAATATCTTGTAAAGTAATAGTTTTTCATGGAATACCCATGGTTGGTGATCTGGTAAAAAGTATTAACAGAGAATGTATCCCACAAAGTGGCACACTTGTTGCTATTTCACATGAGCCGCTCCGCAGGTGCGATGTGAAGAAGAGCAAGAGCCAGCGCTACACTTCCAGGATGTATTTGAGTGCTTTGGTACAAGGAATTGACACACACGATTACGTATCACCTACAAGAAAACGCAACAGAGGCATGAGAGAGTATTTGGAGACTTATATATATGCAAATTCATAGACGAGAATTTCTGAAATACTGTATCGGTTCGGCAGCAGCGTTGGGGTTGCCCCTATCTGTTGTGGGAAAGCTGCAAAACGCACTGGCTGCGGATGCGCCGCTACCCAAGGTTATCTGGCTGAATGCGGCCAACTGTACCGGCTGTACAGTCTCGCTGGCAAACCTGTTCAGTGACAGCGGTCCCGCGGATGTTGCTGATCTGCTCATCAATACAATCGACCTTGCATTCCACCCCACCCTCATGGGAGCGGCAGGTGATTTGGCGGTAGCACAGCTGCTGGAGGCGTCACAGGGAAGTTATATACTCGCCATCGAGGGCGGCATCCCGAGAGCGTTCAATGGTCATACCTGCATGCTTTACACCAATCAGGGACATGAAGTGACGGCACTTGAGGCCGTCTCTTCACTTGCCCAGAATGCCGCGTGTGTTCTTGCAATCGGAACCTGTGCCAGTTACGGCGGTATCCCCGGCGGTGACCCAAATCCAACCGACATAGTAAGTGTCAGTGCGGCCTCAGGCGTCAGCACCATCAATATCCCGGGCTGCCCGTCGCATCCGGACTGGATCGTCTCCACCATCGCCCAGCTGTTGGCAGGAAACGTTCCTCAGCTCGACAGCTCTTCACGCCCCGCCAACCTCTTTGGCAGAAAAATACATGAGCGTTGTCCCCGTGAAGATGACGATGAGGTCCACACCATTGGTCTTGGATACGGCTGCCTGGAGGAGGTCGGCTGCAAAGGTGAGAAGACTCGTGCCGACTGTCCGACCCGCCTCTGGAACAGCAAAACCAACTGGTGCGTAGGTGCTGGGTCCATCTGTATCGCCTGTACTGAACGCGGCTTTCCCGATAACTTCTCGCCATTCTATGAGCTGCGATATTCCTATACCAATTACCAAAAGGATTCCCATGAGCTTGTTGTGGGAGGAGGAGATAACGGCAGCGGCGGTGGAGGCGGTGGAGGCGGCGGGGGCGCTGAAACGCCGCGAAAAGGCTCGATGGTGCCGATTATCAATCTGCTGCTCAAATAGATTGACTTGAGCGGAAAATTCAGTAGAGCGCCGGTTTTCCTTGTTGCCGTAAGGAAATGACGAAAAGCCGGCCATCGTGAAGTAAGTAGAGGAGAATCGCAGTGGCAACAGTTACGGTTATGGATCCGGTCACGCGGATCGAAGGTCATATGAAGGTTGAACTCGAGATCGACTACGCAGGTGGTCTGCAGCAGATTGTCGATGCTCGCTGTACCGGCACATTATTTCGTGGATTTGAAACGTTGTTGGAGGGCAGGCGTCCGCTTGATGCGCCTATCATAACCCAGCGGATATGCGGTGTGTGCCCCATTTCCCACGGTCAGGCGGCCGTTGCCGCACTGGAAAACGTATCGGAGTGGCTACCGCCGACAAACGCTCGGCTTTTACGGAATCTGACACTGGGCGCGAACTTTATTTCTTCACATATTTTGCATTTTTATCTGCTGGCCGCTCTGGATTACGTGAGTGGTCCAAACACTTCACCCTGGTCCCCGGGCTGGCAGACAGATATGCGAACGGGGCTGACTGGAGTTGCCGGCAACCTTCCGGCTGCCATTACCGCACGAAGGCAGGCCCATGAGATGGGGGCGATTTTCAGCGGTAAAATGCCCAACACCAGCTGTTATCTCCCCGGAGGTTTTACCGCCTACCCGACAAGCTCTGACATTAATGCATACTATCAGCACCTTATTGACCTCACAGATTTTATTGAGAATGTCTACCTACCTGACGTTGAGCAGGTAGGTCTGGTATACGGCGACTATTTTCAAATCGGTGCGGGAGCGAAGAATCTGATTGCCTATGGTGCTTTCGAAATGAATGATGCCAAAACGGATCATCTTTTCAAAGGAGGCTTCAATCTCGGTGGCGATGCCGATTTTGAAAACGGCTTTTCTACAGCTGATATTACCGAGGCTGTAAAGTATTCCTGGTACGCCGATCCTTCGCAAAACCTGACTCCTTCTTCGGGGGAGACTCACCCCGAATATCCGAAAACAGGGGCCTACTCATGGCTCAAGGCGCCGCGCCTTCACGGCCTGCCATGTGAAGCCGGCCCGTTGGCGAGAATGTGGATAAACGGGGACTACAAAGGCGGTATCTCCATCATGGACAGGCATGTCGCCCGTGCCCAAGAAGCATTGAAGATAGCTGGAGCGATGAGAACATGGCTGGACGAGCTCGTCCCCGGACAAACCGCTTTTGACCGCAATTTTGAACAGTACTCAGGGTTTGGTATCGGTCTTACCGAGGCTCCCAGAGGCGCCTTGGGTCATTGGGTTGAGATTACCAATGGCAGAATTTCCCATTATCAGGTTATAACACCCACATGCTGGAATGCTTCTCCCA
>CAKZOA010000144.1 GCA_937132035.1 uncultured Desulfobulbaceae bacterium
CGGCTGCGGGCGACGTTCTCAACAAAGTTGGCAACGTAGTCGCTGGCCGGCTCAAGAATGATTTCCTCGGGTGTACCGACCTGAATCAAGACGCCGTCCTTCATGATGCCGATATGATCGCCAAGCGACAGCGCCTCACCAAGATCATGGGTTATAAAGAGAATGGTTTTGGGATACTGTTGCTGCAGTTTTTTTTCTCAAGCGCCAGGACATCATCATCGTCGATGTAAACCTCGCCGGCAGTAGGCTCGATGAGCCTGTTGATGCAGCGCAGCATGGTGGATTTACCGCTGCCCGACAAACCCATGATAACGAAAATCCGTTCCTTATCCACCTCCAGACTGACATTATTGACCGCCACCACACAATCCGTGCCTTATTCACTTCGTCCCTCTCTTTGCCATCGCCGGCCATCTGCAGGGCCTCGTCTAGGCTGGAGGCAGGCCCGAAGATTTTAAAGAGATCCTTTATTTTGATCAGCGGCACGTCTTCTCCTTGCAGTAGTGACTGGTGCCTGGACGGCCCGCAGGCCGTCCAGGCAGTTGTGATTTTTAGATTTATTTACTGCGCATGCCTTCGGCTATGCGATCTCCGGTTTCCTTATCGATATTACGCCAGTATTCCAGGGACCGCTCCAGCACCGGTTCGGTGACCCCGTCCTTGAGATGGCCGACCACATTGGAGACCAGGCGGTCGCGCTGGTCATCATCCATGACCTCGCGCACCAGGGTGCCCGCCTGGCCGAAGTCATCGTCGTCCTGGCGCTTGGTATAGGCGGCACGGATAAACTCACCGCTGGCGTTCCAGGTGGCCGTCTCCGGGTAGCCCATGTCGTTGGCCTCGGGGCCGCCTTTTGAATTGGGGGCATAAACCGGGTCGCTGACATTTTCCACCCGCATCTGGCCGTCCTTGCTGTAGCTGTGAACCGGACATTTCGGCTTGTTCACCGGAATCTGTTTGAAGTTGACGCCGAGACGGGCCCGATGGGCATCGGCATAGGAGAAGAGGCGGGCCAGCAGCATCTTGTCCGGACTGGGGCCGGTTCCCGGTACCATACTGTTGGGCTCAAAGGCCGCCTGTTCAATCTCGGTGTGGAAATCGGTGGGATTGCGCACCAGAGTAAGCCGGCCGACCTCGTGCAGCGGATAGTCGCTGTGCGGCCATACCTTGGTGAGGTCGAAGGGGTTAAAGCGATAGTCTTTTGCCTCGCCGAAGGGCATGATCTGCACTTTCAGGGTCCAGCTGGGATGATCGCCGCGTTTAATTGCCTCGAAGAGATCACGCCGGTGATAATCGGCGTCTTCGCCAGCAAGGCGATCTGCTTCCTCCTGGGTGAGAAAATCGATGCCCTGATCGGTCTTGAAATGGTACTTTACCCAGAAACGCTTGCCGTGAGCATTGACCCACATATAGGTGTGGCTCGAGTAGCCGTTCATGTGCCGCCAGGTTTTGGGAATGCCTCTGTCGCCCATGAGCCAGGTGACCTGATGAGCCGATTCAGGTGAAAGTGACCAGAAATCCCACTGCATGTCGTGGTCGCGCAGGCCGTTGTCGGCCCGGCGTTTCTGCGAGCGAATGAAGTGCTGAAATTTCATGGGATCACGAACAAAAAATACCGGAGTATTGTTGCCGACCATGTCAAAATTTCCCTCGCTGGTGTAGAACTTGAGGGCAAAACCACGCGGATCACGCCAGGTATCTGGACTGCCGCGCTCGCCGGCGACCGTGGAGAAGCGGATGAGGGTATCGGTTTTGGTTCCCGGCTGAAACAGGGCCGCCTTGGTGTAGGAGCTGACGTCCTGGGTAACTTCAAAGTGGCCGAAAGCCCCGGAACCCTTGGCATGGGGCTGACGCTCGGGGATCCGTTCCCGGTTGAAATTGGCCATCTGCTCGAGAAGATAATGATCTTGAAGCAGGAGGGGGCCGTCTGGGCCGACGGTAAGCGAATATTCATCGCTTGACATCGGTATACCAGCATCGTTGGTCGTTGGTTTGCGGTCGTCGTTTTTCATGAATGATCTCCTTTTCTATTTCTAATTACGTATGAGCTTTTCAGCCAATCTCATACTGGTGTTCTGACCAGGACTGCTTATTTCTTCAGCGCTTTTTCTCCGGAATTATTTCATCGGCAGGGTCCATGATTTTCCCTTCCTTGACGGCGTCAATAGTTTGGGTGCCGCTGCCGCCGGCAACGTCGGGCTGTTGGCTGGTACCGGTGCGGCTGGTTGACGAACGGTCTTCTCTGGCCCAGGCCGTCCGGTCGATGCGAATCTCCTCCTCGACGTCGGTAAAACCGAGTACGTCGTAGACGATCTGTCTCAACCGGCTCAGCTGACGTTTATCCGGCAGGGCACCTTCAAGCCTGAGCCGGCCATCTTCGCAACTCACCTGCAGATCGTCCAGCGGCACCATGCCGTCGCGGACAATGGCGTCTGTCACCGCCTCGACGCGCTGGTCGTCGCCAAGCCCCCGCAACTCCCGGCCGGACGGACCGCCTTTGGCCGCAGGGGACTCTGATTCTTGAATAGGCGGGGGGACATTTCGGCCACCCTCTTTTTTCTCG
>CAKZOA010000145.1 GCA_937132035.1 uncultured Desulfobulbaceae bacterium
GAACCGCAGTGCAAGGACCGGGGCAACCTACAGTATCCGCCCAACACTGTCAACGGATTTTTAAGGATTTTTCATCATGAGGCGAGGGATCGGGACTGGCCGTGTGCTATCGCTGTAGAGTACTGCAAAAAATGAAAAATCTTGCTTTTAAAAAGCATTGATCGTAGGATACTGCAGCGTTGCCAAGCGATGATATCCCTGGCCTTCATCTTATATTTTATCACTAACGATATCATAATGGAAAAGAAAAAAGAGCTGCTGCAGGCTTTACCCAAAGTCGACGAAGCCATTGCTTCAATCACACGAGAATTGCACGAGAAAGTACCGGCAATGCTCCTGAAAAAAATCGTGCGCCAGGCAATTGATGAAGAGCGGCAAAAGATTCTGCATGATGCCGAATCCTATAGCCCACTTGATACCGAAAAGTGGTTCCAGCGCTTCCGGGAAAAAGCCAGTGAAGGGATGCAACACAACCTGCGCCGGGTAATCAATGGAACTGGTGTGGTTATACATACCAACCTGGGCAGATCGTTGCTTTCCAGCGAAGCAGCACTCCAGCTTCTTCAGTGCGGCCGTTCATATACAAATCTCGAGTTCGATCTGCAAAGCGGCAAACGCGGCAGCAGATATGCCCTGGTCGAGGAGCTTATCTGTGATTTGACAGGGGCGGAGGCAGCTCTGGTCGTCAACAATAATGCCGCAGCTGTTCTGCTGGTCATAGAAACGCTTGCCAAGGACCGGGAGGCCATTGTTTCACGAGGTGAACTGGTGGAGATCGGTGGTTCTTTCAGGATTCCCGACGTTATGGCGAAAAGCGGCGCAACCCTGGTGGAAGTAGGTGCCACCAACAGGACACATATTTATGACTATGAAAGAGCACTTACTGAAGCGACCGCGTTGCTGCTGAAAGTGCACACCTCCAATTTTCGCATGATTGGGTTCACCAAAGAGGTTTCGACCGAAGAATTGGTGCGCCTGGCCCGAGAGCATGACGTCACAGTCATGGAGGATCTCGGCAGTGGCTGTCTCCTCGACCTCAGCGACTACGGACTGCCGCGGGAGCGCACCGTTCAGGAGGTGGTCGACACCGGCGTCGATATCGTCACTTTCAGCGGTGACAAGCTCCTTGGGGGACCCCAGGCAGGCATAATCGTCGGCAGGAAGAGAGCAATCGATCGCATCAAGAAAAATCCCCTTAATCGGGCCCTGCGCATTGATAAACTTACCCTGGCCTCACTCGAAAGTGTTTTGCGCTGCTATTTCGACCCACCTGCAGCCCGGGAAAAAATTCCGACCCTGAGGATGCTGACCGAAGACCGGTCTCTTATCAAAAAGCGAGCACAGAAAGTGTTGAGTAGACTGAAAAAAAAGAAAGTTGGCAACTGTAGCTTCACGCTCCTGCCGACCATTTCGCAAACCGGCGGCGGCGCCATACCCGAATATGGTCTCGAGAGCTGGGCGCTGGCACTGCAGCCTGCCAACATATCGGTCAACGGCTTTGAAAGAGATATGCGAAATACCATTCTACCCCTGGTCGGCCGTATTGAAAAGGAACATTTTCTTATAGATTTCCGTACGGTGCAGGATGATGACGTCGACGACCTCACCGAATTACTTTCTGCGTATTTTTCACGCTGAAGAGATGCAGTACCTCTATCATTCCGACTCTCCGAGAAAACTGCTGCAAAGCGATTTCATCTATTTCTCTGAATCTTTCAGCAAGGCTCTGGCAGAGTTCATCCCTTTCTTTGAGAATGTTGTTTTCCTGCACAATGAAGCCGATGCCGACAGGTATCTGTATTCCGCGGAGGCACAGGGTAGAAGCAGGCGCTTCTGGCGGGAAAAGGATAACGACAGCGGTTTCATCTGCTGCTATAAAAACCAGATTCTGTTCACCGTACCGGCACAGATGAAAACCCTTGCTGTTATTTCCGGTGTCGATTCCTATTTTGTTAGCCATGTTTCTGCCGATTGGCTTGAGGGATTTCATAGGGATGTCATCAACCGTTTCATGTCAATAGTGTCCGCTGGGATCGATATCGAAACCGGTTTACTTAACGGCGGCCGATTTATCGCTGATCTCGGTAAATATCGCGACTCTTCAAAGGTGACAATACTTCTCATAGAACTTTATCCGCGGGCGCGCTCTTCCCGGGAGTCGGCACTGCATACCGCCAAGAGCGCTCATGCCCTTCGAGGCACTATTCCCGTAACGGCGCCATTATACTCACTGCGGCATCATGTGTATGCGGTCACTTTACACAATACTTCGAGGAAAACGGCACATACCCTCGCCCGCAAGATATTGTCGAGGTTGCGTACGGAAGGTTTTCCCAAGGTACACATCGGCATGCGGTGTGAGATACACACCACGAATACCACACATCGACATCCAGGCCGGGAAATCTTCGAACAGGTAGGTCAGGCACTTGACACCGCTAGAAAACGTGGACCTTACGCTCTCTGTGACTACGAGCATGTACTGTATCCTGAGAAACACCCGTTGCGCCGACCGTCACAAAGGGTCATGGCCCGATTCAGGAAGGTATTCTCTCACCAGGATCGCTTTTGCGTAGTACTTTTCAGTGCTCGTGAGCCGATACAGCCAGCACCTCTCCAGCGGCTACGCGGAGATGCGGTAATTCTCGAGGATGGCGAGGATGTCTACGTTTTCCTGGCAGATATGGATGCCGGCCAGGCGCGGAAATGGGCGACAGACAAGATTGCCGAGTTCAACGGCGCTGACCTGCGTGCGGGGATTGCCTCCTACCCTTATGCACACTTTGGCAAGAGCCAAACACTCTTCAACAGCCGCAAAGCGCTGCGGCATGCCGATTTCTACGGCCCCGGAGGCCTGGCTGTGTTTAACGCTTTAAGTTTGAATATCAGCGGTGATATATATTATGAAGAAGGCGACCTCACATCCGCCGTCAGAGAGTATAAGGAGGGTCTGCTGTGTAACTCCGAGGAGACAAATCTCCTCAACAGTCTTGGTGTCTGCTACGTTGACATGGGGAGGCATTCGTTGGCCCGTCGTTGTTTCGATGAGGTTCTCAGGCTCGATGGTGATAACTTCATGGCTCTGGTCAACGCCGGACTGGAGTCCTTGCGCCAGGGAAATCATAGCGAGGCGATTGACTCTTTTGAAAAGGCCCTTGCTCATGAGAAACAGTCCCGGGAGATCAAGGATGATATTGCTTTTCAACTAGGCAAACTCTACTGCCTCACCGGAAAATATGATCAGGCCCTTGCTGCTCTGCACTCCTTAAGCCGAGGCAGCGAGCATACTTTTCTCCAGGAAAAAGCATTTGCTTATCTTGGTAAGAGCTATTACGGCATGGGAAAATACGATCTGGCGGCAAAGTGTCTGCAAAAGGCATTGCACTCCGATGAATTCGATGCTGAAACAATGGGACTTTTGGGATATATTTATCTGTTGCGCGGAGAAGGGAGGGATATAGCATTTTCGCTGTGCGCCAAAAGCGTTGAACTTGCCCCTGATAATTGCCGATTACGCCTGTACCTGGCCGAAGTCAAGATCTCCTGCGGACAGTATGCCGAGGCCAGGCAGACGCTTGGCAGGTGTTTGCGCAACAAAACGCTGCGGCAGGAAGCAAAGCTTCTGGCATGTGAGAGTTACACGAAGGAAGGAAAGCCGACAGCCGCCCGCAGGCGGCTGAATGAACTTGGAAAAAATGCTCCCCTCGATAAAAAGCTGAGGGGGCGTGTAAAAAAACTCTACGAGGAACTTCATGGGGCAGGGGGAAAACACAGAGAGAAGAAGGCTGATCCGGGAACCAAAGTATAACCTGGACAATACAATGGTCGGCGACTCTTGGAGAATGTTTAGAATAATGGCGGAGTTTGTCGACGGCTTCGATGCGATGTCAACCATTGACATACCAGCGGTGACAATTTACGGTTCCGCAAGGACTCCTAAGAACAATCCGTACTATAAAAAGACCGAAGAACTGGCAGGGAAACTTGCCGAAGCAGGGTATGGCATTATTACCGGCGGTGGCCCCGGTATCATGGAAGCGGCCAATAAAGGAGCTTTTGAGGCGGGAGGCATTTCCATTGGGCTCAATATTTCTCTTCCTCATGAGCAGCAGCCCAATCCGTATACAAACTTTCCCCTGAACTTCAAATACTTTTTCGTCAGGAAGGTCATGCTGATGAAATACTCAACCGGGTTTGTGGCCATGCCAGGTGGTTTCGGATCCCTCGACGAACTCTTCGAGGCCCTTACACTCATCCAAACAGAGCGGATACGCCCTTTCCCTATTGTCCTCTTTGGCAAAAGCTACTGGGGGGGGCTGGTCGACTGGATAAAAGAGACACTTGCAGAAAGCGGTAATATCGACGCTGATGATATAGATCTGTTTCGGGTCGTAGACGACGTTGAAGAGGCCTGTCGTTATATAACAACGCATATTAGTCAATGACAAACGATGTGGAGTGGTGAAAGAATTCGCGACGGTGTTTTTTCTCGATGAGATATCGAATGCATGGCAGATTGAAGCAATATCGGGGTATAGGTCCATGCCGTTCTTGAGGAAATAATCATGCGATTGTATTTAAAATATTGAATTGTGATTAATTTTTTTGTTATGTTATCTTTGATATGCCGGACACGCATCTTCGTAGATGCACCGGATACTGAGTTTTTGCTGGTTTTCTCCACTTTGAGTTATTGAGCTGCGATGGGGAAGGCCAAGACATGGCAAGGGTAGTCAAACTGTTCAGACGGGATTACCACAGCAGACCATATGCGTGATCCATATGTGTTAAAGAGGTTATTACATGGCCCAGATTGATGCGTTTTTTAAACTTATGAACGACGAGGGGGCATCCGATCTACATATGGTTGCCGATCAACAGCCGGTACTGCGCATTCGCGGCGACATGGAGCGGGTAAAATTTAAAAAGCTCGGCAATGATGAACTGCGGGCAATGCTCTATGAAATCTGTCCAGAGGAAAAGATCAAGGTATTTGAAGAGAGCGGAGACGTCGATTTCGGTTACGAGATTCCCGGATTGGCAAGATATCGCTGCAATTTTTTCAGGCAGAAATATGGCGTAGGAGCCGTTTTCCGTGAGATTCCCAGCGAGATCATGACCTGCGAACAGCTCGGACTGCCCAAGGTTATCGGCAGGCTCGCCCATCTGCCCAAGGGGCTGGTGCTGGTAACGGGTCCTACCGGTTCAGGCAAATCGACAACTCTTGCTGCAATAGTCGACGAGGTCAACAAGCACCGCAAGGATCATATCCTTACCATCGAAGATCCCATAGAATTCGTCCATACCAGCCAGAAGAGTATAATAAATCACCGTGAGGTCGGTACGCATACCAAGAGTTTTACCGCCGCGCTCCGCGGCGCGCTGCGCGAGGACCCCGACGTCATACTGGTTGGTGAGATGCGGGATCTGGAAACCATCTCCCTGGCAATGGAAGCTGCCATGACCGGTCATCTGGTCTTTGGTACGCTGCATACCTTGAATGCCATGAAGACGGTGGACAGGATTATTGAAATCTTTCCAGCCAATCAACAGGGGCAGGTGAGATCGACCCTTGCCGATGCCCTGAAAGCAGTGGTTTCCCAGACGCTTTTCAAGCGCACCGATATAAAAGGGCGGTGTGCCGCCCTGGAGATACTCATTGCCACCCCCGCCGTGCGCAATCTGATCCGTGAAGGCAAGACCTATCAGATACTTTCCACCATGCAGACAGGGAAGAAATACGGCATGCAGACCCTCGATGACGCCATAATGATCTATCTGGAAAAGAAAATGATCAGCCCCGACGATGCCTACTCAAATTGTATAGAAAAAGCCAAGTTCGTCAAATTTCTGCGTAAGCCGCCCACCGATTTTACTGACGTCTAATCCGGATGTGTCTAGCGTTCGGCAGGTTTATGTCTATGGCGGTTATGAACGTTCCTGGCTTTTCCTAGCAAACAGTATGTCCTGGAGTCTGGCGGAGAAAGCACTTTCTCGGAATTTCACTGCGTACGCTCATCGCTCATCTCTGCGTAGTAACA
>CAKZOA010000146.1 GCA_937132035.1 uncultured Desulfobulbaceae bacterium
CCGCCATATCATCGACACGGAGAAATTCGCGGTATGGCGAACCGCTGCCCCACAGGATGACTTTGGCTGTATGATTTCTTAAAAGCTTTTTTGAATCCTGGTCATAGAAGATAGCTTTGGCGATATCCGGCGGAATGAGCCCATACTTTTGCTCATCTAGAAGTATACCCTCGATATCGCCTTTATTGGCAAGTTTTGCCAGATGGTACTTGCGAATCATCGCCGGGATGACATGGCTGTTTTCCAGGTGGTAGTTGTCTCCGGGACCATAGAGGTTGGTGGCCATAACCGAGCGGTAGCGGGTACCGTACTGGCGGTTATAGGCCTCGCACATTTTTATGCCGGCGATTTTTGCTATGGCATAGGGAGAACGGGGGTAAAACGGCGTTTTCTCGGTCTGCGGCGTCTCTCTTACCTTGCCGAAGAGCTCGGAGGTCGAGGCCTGGTAGAATCTGGTTGTATCGACAAGGCCTAGAATACGTATGGCCTCGAGAACGCGCAGTGTACCGAGGGCATCGGAGTTGGCTGTATATTCGGGTTCCTCGAAGGAAACGGCGACATGGGACTGAGCGGCGAGGTTATAGATCTCGTCCGGTCTGATCTTGCCGATGACATGGATAAGGCTTGAAGAGTCGGTCAGATCGCCATGGTGGAGGATGAACCTGCGGTTGCCTTCATGCGGCCCCTGGTAGAAGTGATCTATGCGGTCGGTATTGAACAGCGAGGTGCGTCTTTTGAGGCCATGGACCTCGTAGCCTTTCTCGAGGAGGAATTCGGCGAGATATGCCCCGTCCTGACCTGTAATTCCTGTTATTAAAGCTTTTTTCATTTTACTGCTTTTATCAATTTGAATTTGGCTGTTATAGGGTGTTTCTGCATACGAGTTTGCACATATAGCAAAGCATATGCAGCAAGTTTGAAAATGTTACTCCAGAGAGATATTGCAGCAACGAGAACATACTGGAATGCCTGAAGATTTTCCGGCATTATAAAAAAAAGCTTCTCTAAACTAACCAATCCCCTGAGTCAGGGGGGCATTAAACACTATCCTGGAAATGGAGTAAACAGGAATCTTGATAAAGCTGCAGAAAGTAATTTGGGTTCAAAATGGGTGGCAATTCGTTGCTGTCTAATTCGCTGGAGACTGCCGTTTGTCATTGCGGTACCGGATCAAGTCCGGCATAAACTGCGGCCGCAATCCAGGGCAGTGAAGAAACGGAGGCGTGAGCTAAAAGTTTTCTCCCCAGCTAAGACGGGTTAGATATATAATCGAGAAAAACGGTTATCGAGAATATCTCCATACTTTTGCTTCATTTTCTCTGACAAGAAACTCTCTGCCAACAATTTTTCCCACTGGTGACGCACCTGCTCCAGTTGCTCCATGGTATTTTTCACAACCTTTTGAGACAACTCCAAACGGTTGAAAGCATAATAATCAACCAGGTCGACTCGGTTAAGATTGCTTTTCTTTCCATTAAGCGGCAATGCCAGTTCTTCGGTTGTCGAGGGAAGCACAATGGTAGTGTTGAGAAGATCATAGGCAGGTGCAAGTCGAATGATGTCGTTCATACGGATAATAGAGAAATTCTTGAGGTGCATGTCCTCGTTGCCGACCAGGAAAGTGAACAGAGTGAGGCGGAAAAGTTTGAGTTTTTCCACAGCGGGGAAAGTACAGTAGGTCTCAATATGAGCGGCAACTTTTTCCATGCTCGACCTGTACTTGGTTTCACGGCAATGCCCCCCCAACTGGGCAAAATCTTCAACATGGTGCTTTTTACCGTGGGTACCTCGATCAAAGCGACGAATACAATAGCAAAGCTCATTGTCCCTGCCGTAGATCAGACCATGGAGTGGTGTGTCTATACCTGCGGCTTCTGCCATTTTCATGGTAAGATCTTCATTTTCAGGTACTTCCCGGTAGTCGGCAAGCTGGGGTTTAAGAATATAGAGACCGCCGCTGTCGACTATGTCGAATTTCTGCTGCCGGATGTTCAAACGTGCCGATACCTTTGGCTGCACGCCCTGGATTGACATCTTTTCCGCTTGAGCAGCGGCTTCCAGGCGAAGCTCTTCACCTGAAAAGGGTAAAGGACTGAGGCCTGTCAGACGTCGAGAAAAAAGCTTTAATCCTTCCGGCGAATACTTCTCCAGACATACGGCATATGTTATGGGGCAGCGATTCATATTTACATTATGCTGGATATTTGCAGAGCAGACCTTCTCGCCTCATGAAATATTCATGCGGCAGGAGGCCGGTGTTCAAAAATAGTGACAGCACCGACAGTATCGGCGCCAACCTGAATGAGCTGGCTGAATCTGTCATTTCGATCTATTTTTTTCCGTCGGATCAAGGCTTCCAATTGAAATCCCTCTGGAAGCAGGCCGTCGAAGAAAGGGGGAAAGCCTTTAAAGTCGAAAGTGCGGACTGATAGCGGCATCGTCAGAGAAATGGGCGGGCCGCTATAATCATCGGCATAGCTGAATTGATACTTACTGCCGGATTCCAGTTCAACAAGCTGCCCTGCTAGAACTTCCTTATAGTACACATCAGCTTTTCGCATTCTTGTAATCTTTGATAAAATTCTCTCGAAGCGGGCTGTTGAAGTCGAGCTCAATATTCAAAGCCTGCAGTATTTTCATTACATTGGACAGTCGCACACTTTTCTTCCCGCTCTCCACTTCATAGACCAGGTTCTTGCCGACATCGGCAAGCTCGGCTAGCTCTATCTGTGTGAGGCCACTGCGCTTTCTATGATATCGTATTATTTCCGGCAACAGATCTTGCATGCGTGTACCTGATAATTGACGAAGGATTACCTGCTATACCCTTTATAGAGGGAAAATTTGATTCCAATTCCAAATAATAGGATACAAGACGACATTGTCAACCATTTCCCCCTACATAAAGGGAAAAATGGATGACAATCGTATTTTATGCTGCTTGAGGCGCTACATAGGAGGATATTCCCTTTATTCAGAGGATTATTCATGCTGAAGCCTGATCACTGGCAAATGACTCAAAAACACCGATTGACAGGATGCCATGCTTTTGGGTTTCTACTTCCGCTAGAATTTTAAAAGGTCTCTAATGGTTTTTTGCATGATTTATAAACTGGACTTGCAACAAGAGCATCCTTATCTTATACGATAGGTATCAGAATTGTTCTGTTGCAAGTTAGTTCCCATCCCAAAACTGCTCTTTTGGCCGATACCTTCGTTATGCTCAAAATTTTCTCCTCGGAATATCAATTATATGCCTATGGTAAAATTTTTCGCATGCCTCGAGCTCAATCCAAAATTCCTAGTTTTCGGATGGCAACAAGTTAGTTGTAAAATTTGGAATTAATTAAAATTGACAAAGATATCAGAAGGCGCTAGGTTTTTGGAGGGGAAGAGATTTTTTTATTTTTTTGATAAAGCCGGTATCTTAAGTCTGCTGGCAAGAAGAAGGAATTCGAATTAGCAGATAGACATCGTGATTATGGAGAAATGCAAAGGTGAGAATATGAAATATATTAGTGGAGTTCTTGGTGTTGGACTTGTGGTGCTGTTTTATTGCGGCACTGTACAGGCTGCCTCTGTAAGTATTTCTGAAGATTTCAGAAATAGTAAATATGTCGACAGCATTTCCACATTTACCACTACAGGGAATACCATGAACGGTATGGAAGTTGTTGTAGATCTAGGTAATACACAGGAAACGGTGTATTGGAATGCTGGTGGTAATAACACAGGCGCTTTGGGTACTGGCTGGTCATTGACAATGTCTGATTTTGATGCTTCGACTTATTTTTCCGGCTACTGGAAGTTTGAAACATCTGGTGATGTCAGTGTCCAAAGTATTACGCTAAATGGTTTTGATCACAACGTTGTATTTGACAATGATATAGAAAATAAAGAGACGCCAGGCTCAGAATGGGGCAATCCTTTGATGGTTTTTAATTCTATAAGCCAGTATGGCGGTAGTATTGATGTTACCTATACTGGATTAGTTGGACTAAATGATGGAAATGATCCATTTGGCGACATATACAGA
>CAKZOA010000147.1 GCA_937132035.1 uncultured Desulfobulbaceae bacterium
ACCGGAACGGTGATGGACTCGATTATGGTCTTGTCCAGTTCGACATCCTTGCCGTTGATGCTCAGTTCAACCTTTTTGCGATGTGTAGAGGCGAGATCGCGGACAATTCGCGGAATCTTCTCGAAGAGATTACCTATCGGCTGCATCCTGGTCTGCATGATGGCTTCCTGCAGCTCTGAAGTGATGAGATCTATGCGCTGTCCCACCGCTTCGGCATTCTTCAACCCTTCGGAACCTATGGCCTGAAGAAGCTGGTTTCTGCTCAAAACCAGCTCTCCGGCCAGATTCATCAGCGAGTCGAGCAAACTGACATTGACGCGTATGGAGGTGGTGCCTTCCCTGAGGTCACTTTCGTCTTGGCTCATCATCTTCTCAGTACCGTTTTCTGAATAATGAGTATCTGTCATTGTCTTACCGCCTGGAAGAAAGTGGGAGCGCGCATGTGCAGTATCTCTGCGCGGAAGGGCTGGAAGGTGAATTTCGTATACAACGAAGATTCGGTTGTGGATGGCGTCGCCCGCTTTCGCAGGAAAAAGCGGGCGACGTCATCAGAAGAGACATCTAAGCGACTTTGAACCTCGATACCAACTGGTTAAGCTGTTCAGCCAGCTTCGACAGTTCGGTGGCGCTTTCCCTGACGTTGCTGCTACCTTCATTGATCTGCTCGTTGCCGCTGCTTATCTCGGTAATCTCTCTGGTTATATCACCGCTGGCAACCGAGCTCTGAGCAACGTTTTCGTTAACCTCGCTGATACCGGCCGAAGCCTGGGCGATATTTTCAGCAATTTCCGAGGTAGCTGCCGACTGTTGCTCGACGGCGCTGGCGATCGAGTTGATAACATCGTTTATCTCGGTTATGACCTGGCCAATTGTTTCTATATCGGTGATGGTACCATCGGTGGTCTTCTGCATGTCTTCTATCTGATTCTTGATATCCACCGTGGCATCTGCAGTCTGCTTGGCAAGGTCTTTAATTTCATTAGCGACTACGGCAAAACCTTTGCCAGCCTCTCCGGCCCTGGCCGCCTCTATGGTGGCATTAAGCGCCAGCAGATTGGTCTGCTCGCTGATCTCGGTAATGGTTTCGGTAACCCTGCCGATACGATTGGCGGCCTCGCCGAGTTCGTTCATTTTTTGCGATGTCTGAGTCGACTGCGACACGGCCTCTTCGGATATCCCCTTGGCCTTGGCGGCACTCTGGGCAATTTCGCTAACAGTCGAGGTCATCTCTTCGGTGGCCGTGGCAACCATGCCGACGTTGCTCGAGGATTGTTCCATTGCAGCTGAAACGGAATTGAGATTGGTGGTCATCTCTTCGGCGGCGGAGGCAACTGCGTTTGAACGGTTGGAGGCATCCTCGGCATTGCCGGAGAGCTGGGAAGAAACGGCGGAGAGTTCTGTGGACGAACTCGTCAGCGTGTTGACCCCCTGAACGATTTCCTTAACCATCACACCCAACTCGCCAACGGTTTTGCCGAGAGCCGAAGACATTCTGCCGATTTCATCCTGCTGATCTATATCGATTTTGGCCGTGAAATCGCCCTTGGCCATGTAATCGACATATTCTACCACTTTGCGTACCGGCCCGGTTATGCTTCTGGTAATGACAAAGGCTGCGGCAACCCCGAGAAGAACGGCCAGGCCGGCGGCGATAAGGGCCACGCGAATAGCATTTCTCGATTGGGCCTGGACGATCGGCCCAAGGGTATCCTGGTCTTCTTTCACCGACAGTTTGACGATTTCCACATCCTCTGCCATTTCCGGTCCCATCATGTCCAGCTTGTTGTTGATGATATCATTCCGGGTATAGATATCGTCTGCCAGTTCGGTGAAGGGGGCCAGGTATTGCCCGGCCTCTTCAGCCACCTTCGCATTCAACGCCCGTCGCTGGGGATTTTGCAGCATTGCCTCCAATTGTTCGGTTTCGGCAACGAGTTTTTCAATCTCGGCGTATACCCTTTTTTCGTCGGCCTTGGCATTGGTATCGAGAAACTTCTGGGCATAGATCCTGCTAAGAAGCATATGGCGCAGGGCTATTCCCGCCTCATAGGCGGCTTCGGCGTCATTATCCTGCTTGGCCGTGGCCATAATTTCGGTGAGGTGTTTTTCCATTGTCGGACCGGTGGTATCTAGAACATTTATTACCAGCTGGTCGCGTTTTTTCACCAGTTCCACCACCTGGTCGAAATAGCCGTCATAGAGCTTGACATCATTGGTGTATTCATCGATAACCGCAGCCCGCTCCGGATCCTGTATCTCCTCGTGAGCCTCTTTCAGGAATCCATTCATTATGTCGTAATACTCCTGATACTCCTGAATATCCTTATCACTGGCTGTATTTATATAATCCTTGACGTTCATCCGCACCATGAGCATATTGGCCTGCAGTTGGCCAGCGAGGTTGCTGTGCCGCGCCAGACTGCGATATTCTACGAAACCACCGGCCACTCCGCTGAGGCCGTTCCAGGAAACAGCGGCGATCAGTATGAGCAATACAATAACAACACCGAAGCCCGATCCGATTTTTGCTGCCAGACTCATTTTCTTAAACATTTTCTTCTCCTCAGAGGCGATAACGACGGTATGTACCATCAATAAGGTAACAACATTTGCTATGCGGCATTCTTTTCACTTTCAACCGCTTCCTGCACAAACCATACCTACTGACAGACAGTTGCATTATTCTTCTGTTTATTAGTGTATTCCTGAGTATTTAAAACATACACCGTTCTCCTGTCACGCTCTGCAGCGCTCTCTGGCACCAGGGGAAAGGTTATGCTGGTGGTCAAACAACCTCCACCATGTTCCTCTCACCACCAAACTGCTCCTGATAATCGACGCTTTATGCAGAAAAAGAAGGTGTCTTTATGGGGAGTTCGGTCAACCATGGCTTTTTTGCCACCATCGCCAGGGCAAGGTGACAATACCAGCCTACCGGAAACTGAGATGGACGCCGGCACTGTAATGGACGGCAACCCGCACCAAAGAGTTCTTGCTGTCTGTTATGATCTCTGCCAGCCAAGTGCATCTCTGGTTTATCTAGAGGCCCTTATAAACATCATCATATCAAACAGTGAGTCACACACCAATTGAGGAGGAGGAAAGGAGGAGATATGGCGACAGGGCAAGGACGAGTTACAGTGACCTTGCAAAAACACCCAATAGCGGAGTTATCCAACCACCTTAAGCGGTTTGTGTCACCTAGAGAAACAGCATGCCGTGTCCTCACCGGACAACCAGCGGCAAGCTCTTTCCTCTACACGCAGTTATATTGGCTCAAAGGCGGGACACCACCAGGAGCGACATCAACCCGCCGATCAATCGAGGTCATAGTATCTGCTGAGGCATTCATTGCAGATACTGTGGCTGAAATAGGCCTCCGAGCGTTTTTCGATATACTCTTCCAACCTGCTCCAGTAGCCCTCGTCGTCGCGCATATTCTTGCAGTGGGCGCAGATGGGTATCAATCCCTTGAGGGCAATAACCTCGCTCTGCACATTTTTTAATGTTGTTATGTTTTCGAGGATGAATATGGAACCAGTGAATTTGCTGCTAACATCAAGCATCTGTGAGAACCTCATGCGAAAAACCGCAGGTTCGCCATCAAGTTCTACCCGCTTTTCTATCGCTTCATCGCTGATGGTACCATCCAGGGATGTGTTGATTTCGGTAGCAAACCATGGCAGCACATCCACAGCCGGCCTCCCCCTGAACATGCCGGAAGACTCCTCGACCTTCGAATCCTTGTACCCTTTTGTCCCACGAGCCCCATAGTATTGGCCGCCGGCAATGCTTTCTTTGTGGAGAAAGGCAGATGCCGCCAGATTCATATTGTCGATCATTCCGTCGGGGGTTATAAGGAAAACAGGAGTAGGAATAGATTCAAAGATGGTGAGATACTTGTTTTTTTCGTTGGTCATCTCCCTGTTACTGATCTGCATTTCCAGAATTTTCTTCTGCTCGCCGCCGCCGGCCCATTCCACGCACAGGCCCGTTTCGATAATGTCGAATACTCGGTGAATCAGTTCTCTGTGCTTTGGCCCATTGCTCAGCGACGCTTCATGCTCCTTGAGCAGATCGATATAGGTCTTGCGGTAATACTTCAGCAAACCGAAAAACATATTGAGGCTGATGCCGCGTTGACGATGCCGTCGCGCCTCGAGAATACCGAAATGTGCGGCTTGGTGCTCGAGTAGATCGTCTTCGGCCTGCAGGCTGGGAGGTTCACCATGGGCACTGACGATGGTTGCTATCGATGAGGACAAGCCCGATATGGAAAGACGCCAGGCCTCTTTCAGAGTCGAAGTATATTTGGTGTAGCCGTGTTCCGAAGCATATTTCAATATCCCGGCCATCAGAACATCTTCACTTTCTTTGAGCAGCGCGATCAATTCGTCATAATGTTGATTTTCCATGGAAAGGGATACCTGGTCTTTGTAGCTCATTTTCAGTACTGCATATATTCACACTACATATTCACATTACTCCTGTCGGCAAAAACACGGGGGCGAAAAACCAATGACTCAATTTTTCACCGGCAATAAAGTACCCTTCGCCCCTGGTTTCCGCAAGCTGAACGTTTAACCAGTCAGGGATCGCCAAATCAGCAGATCTGCTGAATGCTCCACAGTCCTTTTATCTCTGCTGTACAGGTCTTTGCAGCAGACATCTGCTAACGACAGCGGTAAGATCAGCACCAAGTACGGGTTTGGCAAGAAAGGCTTCGAATCCCATCCGACGCGCCTCATGCTCGTCGATACTATAACTAAAGCCTGTGCAGAGGATGAGCGGCATGTCCGGGCGTAAAGCGATGATCTTTTTTGCCAGTTGATCTCCGGAAATCTGCGGCATTGTCTGATCGGTAAGAATGAGATCATACTTTTCGGGGTCTTTCCTGATCATTTGCAACGCTTCTTTGCTGTCCGTTGTGGAAACGACCCTGTGCCCCATGCGTTCGAGCCTTATCGTCATCACTCGCAGCACTTCGGGTTCATCGTCGATCAGTAATATGGTGCCTGTGTCGCAGTCATTCGTGACATTCGGTGAGTTTTCAGGATCCATGTTTTTCCTCGCAATATCCATGAAGCAGCAGTTTGAGGGCGGTCTCACTTCGACTTGCCACTGGAGCTCCCTCTTTCTTCGGCAGCTCATCCATTTATACCATTGCTGTAGATGTTGGGTCACAGTCCATCTTTAATGAAATGATCATACTGAGCCGCAAGAACGGTTGTATACCATCTCTCACTCCGTGATCGGCTGCAGCTTCAGGAGCGAAGAAAGAACGTTTTCAGCAACCGGGCTGGTGAGATAGATATCAATCTCGGCAATACGTGCCGATTGCTCAAACGTCACCTTGTTTTCCTCGACGATGAAAACCACTGGCGGCCCCAGTTGTCCGGAAAGGTTCAGGGTTTTTTTGATCGCACGAAGACATTGCAGGTGAGTATCATTTCCGTTCTTCAGCACAAAGATGCACAGGCCATACTCTTCAATACCTATCTCCTCCAGAACGAATGAACGAAAATCTATGGAAACATAAGGGATTTCATGTTTTCTTAAAAAAGAAACGACCTCGGTATCATCCACCAAAGTGCCAGTAAGTATAAGCACCCTCATTGCAACTTCCTCCATCCCCCCTCAATAGTCTCTGTGGTTCCTTTCTAAGGTATACAAATTACATGCCAACAGGATCATAATTTGCGTTTTTGCTGAATTCGTAATTAGTTCATAAAAGATGCCGCTCGAGTTATCGATCGCAACCCCTTACTAGCGTAAGGGATGGGAGGAGCAGGCACACCCGATGGGTAAGAGAACAGTTTGCATAGTGCTACCCTGCCGGAGGATGCCAGAGAAAGCATCCTCGGACACAAACTGTTCCCAATATAGCTCACATAAAAACAGACTAAATACCTCGTATGCTTACCTGTTATAAGAGACTGCTTAGTTTTCCATCAAAGAATAACGCCAGTGACATTCGGTGCTCCATGCCTCAGAAACAGGGAAACACAGCGCTTTTCGTAACAGCAGAGAAGAGACATCGAAAAGATTATGGAACAAAGGTGGTCAACAGACCACCTCGCAACAAAGAGTGGTGAGGGGGAAAAAGGAAGGTGGAAATACTGCCGGTGTTAATGGCGATTATTCGCGGTAAAATCTTTGGCCGAGAGATTGAGCTCCTTGAGCTTGGTGTAAAAATTCTTTTTGTGCATGCCGCTCAACTCCAGCGCCTTTTGCAGGCTGCCTTCAGACAGGCCAAGGACCTTGAGAAAATACTCCCTGTCGAAATCACCCAGAACCTGCTTCTTGGCCTGGCGGTAAACTTTTATACCACCCTCGACATTGCCGCCGACCACCCGGCGAACATCGGAGAGGCCGATCTTTCTGCGACCGCTCAGCTGCGTTATCTTATACAGTGCCTGTTTGAGCTGTCGGACATTGCCGGGCCACTCTGCCTCGATAAGCAATGCCGCCGCATCAAACGATATCTCATAGGTGGTTTTCTTACTGGTGCCAAAGACTTCCAGAAAATAATAGATAAGCGGCAAAATATCGTTTTTTCTCGCATCAAGGCCGGTGGTGGTTAAGACGGTTCCCTGCAGACGGTAATAGAGGTCCTCTCTGAAGCTGCCCTCGTCGACCATCTTCCGCAGATCACGGTTGGTAGCCGCCAGGACCCGGACACTGGCCATACGCGGAACGGCCTCGCCCACTTTGCTGTATTCGCCGTTGTCAAGAAAACGCAGCAGTTTGGCTTGTATGGCCGATGACAATTCCCCAACCTCATCGAAAAAAAGAGTGCCCCCCTCGGCTGCGCCAATATATCCGGTGGTATTCTGGGCGGCGCCGGTGAAGGCACCTCTGACGTGGCCGAAGAGCTCGGTCTCAGCGAGGTCTCCGAGTATGGCACAGTTTATGGGAATAAAAGGTTTTTGCGCCCTGCCGCTGTTGTGATGAATATCCTGGGCAATTACTTCCTTACCGGTTCCCGACGGCCCCAGGATCAGCACAGGTATATCGGTGTTGGCTATGGCCATTGCATCATTGCGTATTTCTCGAATATTCTTTGAAATGCCCACCAGGTTGCTGTTCGATAACTTGCCAAAGGAGGAGGTTTCGAGGGCACTGCGCAGACGGTTGTGATGAAGGGCGGCATAGGCGGAATAGACCAGCTGCGATTCGTTAAACGGTTTGAAGAGATAATGTGTAAGCCCCATCAGCAGACAGGGATCAAGATTTTTCTCGTCGGGAACGCCGGTGATAATAATGATCTCCGTGCGCAGAGATTGTTCCAGTATCTGCCGTGACAGTTCCACCCCGCTTATTTCCGGCATGTTGATATCGACAAGCGCCAGATCGAAGGTGGTGGTTTCCACCGCCGCCAAGGCCGCTCTGGGGTTGGAAAACACATCTACCATATACCCTCGCTCCCCCAGGATCTCACCGACGAATTCGGCCAGTGACGGTTCGTCGTCGACAACGAGCACTTTGACGTCTTTTACGCGGTGTACGCTATGACTGGTCATTATTCACTTCACTATTTGTTCGAGTTGTTCGATGGAAAACGGCTTTTTCAAAAATGCACATGAGGCAAATTGTTCCCGCTCCTTTTCACTGTCTACTCCTGACATGAAGACCAGGGTGGCGGCGGAGGAGATATGCCGCAGCCGTTCGGCACACTGCATTCCCCGGCTGTCTCCCAGTCGTATGTCGAGGACGATGCAGGTAATCTTTTCATGCAGGTGCCTATACTCATCTACCGCTTCGGCGCAGGATTTTGCGCTAAAAACAGTGTGGCCACGGCGCCGCAATCTTTCATTGAGCATCCGCCGCATCGACACCTCATCATCGACAACCAGGAAAACATGTTTTTTTTGGGGAGTGGCCATCTCTGCCACAGATGGAACTTCTTCAGACGGACCTGACCATGTTCCATCAGCAGGCAGTTCCACTGAAACAACGGTACCGCCACCAGCTCTGTCATGCAGCGAGCAAATGGCACCATGATCGGCGGCGATCCGGCCAACGGCAAATAGTCCAAGACCTGTGAACTGGCAATGCTCATGGGTATTTTCCCAGGTTCGAATGATAATTTCCTTGTCATTTTCAGGTATGCCTTCGCCACTGTCTATCATACTGTAACAGACCATGGGGGCCCCAGCCCGCTCAATCACATCCGTGCGCAAGATGATGGTTCCACTGTCTGCCATGGCATCGATGGCATTCTCTCCGAGGTAGAACAGCATGAGGACGATATCCTGAGAATTGCAGTATACTCTCGGTAACAACGGCTGCCGCAGCGACTGAAAGACATGCTCCCTGGAAATGGCGTTAAGAAACGAAACAGCCCGATCGGCGAGCCTGCCGGCCGCCTGGCTCCTCTTGCCCTTTTTTCGCTCGAGGCAGAACTCGTAGAGCAGTTCAGTCTGTTGAATGCCTCGTTGCAGCAGATCTTCGATCAACTCTCTTCGCTCTGAACTCTTTTGCTCGCTGCTGTCCCTGACGAGCATGCCCAGCTGACCACTGAGTCCTGCGAAGATATTATTATAGGCGTGCGCCCCACTCCTGGCCAGTTTTCGTATTGCCTGATTCTTTTTATAGGAGAGCAGCAGCTGATGTGTGTTTTTTTCGTCGAGCATTCGTTTCCATGGAGAGCAAAGGCTTTCAGCGTCACTGCCCGGCCAGCACAGCCTGCACTTTGGTAACAAGAGTCGTAATTGAGAAAGGTTTTTCCAGAAAATTCAACTCTTCTATCAGAACCCCCTTGCGGGTTATTATATCATCGGCATATCCAGACATATACATAACCTTAATATGCGGATACTTCTTCTCTATGGTCATTCCCATATCCCTGCCGTTCATACCTGGCATGATAATATCTGTGAGTACCATATCGCAGGGTTCCTGGTCAACACCATCAAACCGGGCAAGTGCCTCTTGAGCCGAGGAGGCTGTCATGACTCTGTAGCCTTTTCTCTGCAGGGCAGCAGCAATGAGTTTGAGCAGTCTTTCATCGTCTTCTACCACCAGGATTGTCTCGCTGCCCTGCTGTTCTTCCTTTGCATTCACGGAATTGACAACAGGGTCGGAGACGCCGGCAAAAACAGGGAGATAAATTTTGAAGACCGTACCACGGCCCACTGCGCTGTCGACAGAGACATAGCCTTTATGCTGTTTGACAATACCGTAGACGGTCGATAGCCCCAGGCCTGTCCCTTCTTCCTGACTCTTGGTGGTAAAAAAAGGCTCAAAAATCTTCCGGCGGACGGACTCATCCATGCCATGTCCTGTATCACCAACCGTCATTCGGACAAATGCTGCAGGGTCGGTTACCTTTTTCTTGAGAAAACTTCCATCGCTGTCATCGGTCATTGAGGTTTCGATGGTCAGGGTGCCACCATGGATCATGGCATCCTGGGCATTGACGGCCAGGTTCATGATGACCTGTTCCAGCTGGCCGATATCTGCCTCGACTGCGGCGACACCTTCTGCAAGAGAAAATATCATCTCAATATCTTCACGGATGGTGCGTCGGAGCAGTTTCTTGAAGTTCTCAACCATGACATTGATATCCACCGGCTTAAACTCAAGAACTTGTTTCCTGCTGAAAACAAGGAGTTGCCGAATGAGATTACTTGCCCGCTCAGCACCGTTGACAACCTGCTGGGCAAACTCTCGACGAGGGTCGTTACCGGCGAGATCTTCTACCAGCATCTCACCGTATCCGTGTATCGGAGAAAGCAGATTATTCAGATCGTGAGATACCCCACCCGCCAAACGGCCGATTGATTCAAGCCTCTGAGCCTGATGCAGCTGTTCCCGGAGCAGACTCTGCTCTTTTTCGTTCTTCTTCCTTGAGGTTATATCATTGAGCAGCAAAAGCACCATGGTCTCTGTTCCGAGGTTTATCGGTACCGTTGAAATAAGGGTATCGACGGAGCGCTCCTGGCCGTCCATGAGAAAACGCATTGTCGCCTCTTCCTCCAGGTGGGATACGCCGGTGGCATAGGAGTCCTCGATCCTGGTGCGCACAGGGCAAACCCTGCAGACGGGATTTCTGCCGCAGCCTTCGCCGTCAACGGAGTTGATGCAGCTGAACACCTCTCCACCAAGCAGGCCGAGAACATCATTTTTTTCCCGGCCGGTAAACCGCCGGCCTCTGTGATTTATATCGACGATGCGACTCTGGCCGTCGACCAGGGCAAGCACCATCGGTATGGAATTGAAGATGAGACTGAGATTATCCTTCTGTTGCTGTTCAGCCGCCTGCGAACGTTTATGCTCAGTAATATCGCTGGCAATGGAGAGAACCCTCAGCTTGCCTTCGATTTCAATAAGCTCCGCCGACAGGAGACAACATATTTCAGTGTCGTCGGCACAATGAAGTATAAGCTCGAGATTTTTCACCTTACCCCTGGTTTCCAGAACATCGAGCAATCGCCTGCGATCCTCCTCTGCGAGGATTCCCAGCTCCCTGGAAGTCCTACCGATGAGCTGCTCTCTGTCAAAACCGATGAGCCTGACAAAGGCGTCATTGACCTGGAGAAAGCTGCCGTCTTCGACCCGGCTTACGCTCATCATCAATGGCGCTGCCTGGAAGGTGGTCGAAAACCTCTCCTCGGAGGATCGAAGCGACTCGACAATCAATTTCCGGTCGATGATATCCCAAGAGAAATCGGCTATCTGCCGAAAGTCGGCAAGGTCTTTATCTGTATAGTCCGAGCTTTTGTTGCCAACGCCGAAAATGGCGGTTATGCTGTCGCCCCGCATAACCGGCATCGTGAGCATCCTGTCAAGTGGGGGATGCCCTTCCGGCGTGCCTTTTTTGTGGTGGAGGGCGCCATAGTCATTATACACCACTGCTTCCCCACAACGTATGCAATCGGCCCAGACCCCCGCCGAAGAGAGCGGATAATGACTCTCGTTAACCTCGTCACGGCAATAGAGGCTTTTTGTACGGCTGGACCAGGCCTGCAGGGATATTTGCTGTTTTTCCTTCAACAAAAAATGGATAAAAGCTATAGAACTGTCGGTCAAATACTCACACTCATCGCTAATTTTCTGCAAAATTTCCGGCAAACTGCAATCCTGCGCCTGTTCTATTAGTCGCAGACGGATTGCGAGGATGATCTCGGATCTTTTGCGCTCATCGATATCGGTATTGGCACCGATGATCCTTACCGGCTGGCCGTCGACGTCTCTTTCGACAATGCTGCCGCGTGAATAGATCCACTTGTACTGCCCGGTCTTCTCGCGCAGACGAAATTCAATATCATACCTCTCTGATTTTCCAAGTATATACCTCTCAAAATCACGTCGGTATCGCTTTCTGTCATCGGGATGGATTTTTTCCTGGAAATGTTTGCCGTATCCTGCAAACTCCTCCGGAGTAAAGCCAAGGATTTCGGCGAATCGCCGCGAATATCGATATTCACCAGTCCGCAGATTATATTCCCAGATACCATCGTTGGTCGCCGCAAGTGTGCTTCGGAGATGCTCCTCAACCTTGGTCTGCACGGTCACATCCTGAAGGAGGCAGTCTAACCGGTTTACTGTGCCACTAACGGTATAATCAGCATTGGCTGTTAACAGTACCTCGAGATAATGGCCGGAATAATGCCGCAGGCGCATTTTGACGGTATCGATGAATCCCAGCTTTTTACACTGAGCAAAGTCACTGTCGAACCGCTTACGAAAGTCCGGGTGGAGAAAGGAGGAGAACCGACTGCCGATAACCTCCTGCCGATCATAGCCGAGGATCCGGAGCCAGGCAGTATTGACATCGACGATGACACTATCACAATTCAAAGAGTGACAGGCCAGTGACGCTTTATCAAAAAGCCGGGACAGATGTGGTTCTGGTGGCCCCCCCTGCCCCGCTTCACTGGCGCCGGAAATCGGCGATAGATCGTGGAGAAACAATCTCTTTTCGCCGTTGGCCGCAGCCAATGGACGCACCCGGACGGTCAGTTTGAAACCATTGACCGACAGTGCGTCGTCAATGTCGTAGGTGGTGGGGTGTTCGGTGGGAAACAGCACCGCAGATGATTCTTTCTGTTGTGTAGAAGGATTTGAGGAAAACAGGGAGGCGATCTCCCTGCCTTCGACTGCGCAAACCGATAGTTTCAATAACTCGGCGGCCTGTGGGGTTGCCACCAGGACCAGGCCCTGCTCGTCGGTGAGGATTAGAGCCTTGCCTGCAGCATCGAACATGGTACGGCAGTGCTCAACGGTCTGCTTCAATCTCGCTATGTGCTCTTCCTGCTCCCTCGATGGTTGAGGGGCCTGGAGAGAGTGCTCTTTCATGGGCTTGTCTAGCGGTTTGCTAAATCTCAATTTTTCACTGTTGCACTGTTGTCTTAAAGTGTCAACCGACGAACAACAACGCTGATAACCAAATTCAAAAAAAAGAGACAAAACTGGTAAAGGCCACCCTGAAAATGTGCTACCTGTACTGCTGTATCCAGCATCGTCGTAGCGCTTGAGGTGTTATCCTCACGGCCGGCAGGCCGGTACCTCAGGCCTCTGCACAAAAAAGCTTCCTGCACCGTGAGTTGGAACCTATTGCCACATTATTTCAGTGTACCTTGCGTTATTGTCTTATCCCCTATCCTACAAAGTAGTGTAAATGGCTGAGTTTGGCAAAATGTTTTTCTGTAAGACAAACAAGGCCACCATTTTTCATATCCCTTCTTTTGGCACGATCACCGCGGCAAAAACCGTAGAGGCCAACCGTGCCCAGGAAACGCGATGCGGCAAAACACTCTTTCCGCCGGAGCAAAATGCTGGTAGATATGGAAGTACTGTAGTGCAGGGATGGCCTGATCGGTTATTTCTGTCACCCCTCGCCTCTGCCGTTCACGTGACGAATTGGCCTTCTTCCGGCGGCAGAGGCGTCTTTCATCAACGATATTCAGGTAAAGGACATGTCCAGACACAACCAGACCAACGAAACGCCGACCACCGTTATAGCGGAGGAAACCGTACTTAAGATCTCCAAGGAAGTGGTGATAAAGTTTATTGAAATGGGCAGGGTAACTCCGGCCACCTTCGATGAAACCTTTAAAAACGTCCATTCAACCGTCAGAGAAACGCTTGAAAGAGGATCCGGCGATGCTTGATCCCCAACAGAACAGACGGCCGCAGCATGTAGAAACCATTCATTTGATGGGTATCTGCGGCACCGGCATGGCCGCCCTTGCCGGCATGCTGAAAAACGCGGGCTACACCATCACCGGATCCGACGCCACCGTCTATCCACCGATGTCCGATTTTCTCTATAAACAGGGCATTTTTCCGGCCAGCGGCTATCAGGCCGAAAACCTCGATCACCAGCCCGATCTTGTCATCGTCGGCAATGTTATCAGAAAAGACAACCCTGAAGCCCAGGCCCTCAGTCGCCGTGCCATCGCCTACCTCAGCTTCCCACAGGCGCTGGCGGAATTCTTTCTGCAGCATCGCCAATCTCTCGTGGTCGCCGGCACCCACGGCAAAACGACGACATGTTCACTGCTGGCCTCGACGCTTCATCACGCCGGGTGCGATCCCAGTTTCATGATAGGCGGTATCGTCCAACAGTTTGAGAGCAACAACAGGCTGGGAGACGGCCCCCATTTCGTCGTCGAAGGGGATGAATACGACACGGCGTTCTTCGACAAGGAATCGAAATTTCTCCACTATCAGCCGCATACCGCCATTATTACCTCCATCGAGTTTGATCATGCCGATATCTTCACCGATCTCGACCAGATCAAGCGGTCGTTCCGTAAATTCGTGCGCCTGCTGCCGCCCGATGGCCTGATCGTCGCTCACCTCGACGATGCCAATGTACGGGAGGTGGTGGCCGAGGCGCCCTGCAGAGTCGAGGGCTATGGTCTCGGTATCGACAACGACTGGCGCATCGTCGACTCGAAGACAAAGGGTGAAGAAAGCACCTATGAAATCGAACACCGGCGGCAGAAATACCTGTTTAGCTCTCCGCTTTCCGGCATGCACAATGGCCTCAACAGCCTGGCGGTGGTGGCCGTGCTGCACAACCAGGGCCTCGATTTCGACTCCATCGCCACAGGTGTCTGTGCTTTCAAAGGGGTCAAGCGCAGGCAGGAGGTGCGCGGTACGGTGAATGAAATAACCGTGATAGACGACTTTGCTCATCACCCGACAGCCGTCAGAAAAACCCTCGACGGACTCAAAAAAGCCAACCCGGAAAAACGGCTGGTTGCCGTTTTCGAGCCGCGAACGAACTCCTCGCGCCGCTCTATCTTCCAGGATCAATATGCCCGTGCTTTTAACGGAGCCGATGTCATACTCCTACGCGACCCCATTCCGCTCGACAATGTCGCCGCCGAGGATCACTTTTCCTCGGAGAAACTCGCTGACTCCCTGCGCCAGACCAATAAAAATGCCCGGTCTTTTTCCTCAACGGAGGACATTCTCGATTATCTCGACGACATCCTGCACAGAGGAGATATGGTCGCCATCCTTTCCAATGGTGGATTCGACAATATACATGAGAGACTTCTGGCCATTCTCAAACACCAGCAGTGAGCGGTCACTGCTCGTTGATAATGTTATCGACAATGACGCCCATATCAGTTATAAGCGCACCATAGTCCATACTTTCGTCTTTATGAATGGCGCCCTCCTCAATCTTCATGGCAAGAGCGGCACAATCGGTAAGACCGAGGTTGAGAAATGCGCCTTTGATGGTATGGGCTGCCTTGGCAAGGTCGTCCAGACACTGTTGGTGATAAACGCGTTCCAGGTTTTCCATATGACCCGAAAGGGTCCTTTTAAATTCCGGCAACATTCGTTCAACCTGATCTTCAGGGAGGTTGAACTGATGACCGAGATATTCCTTGATCCGGGCACTGAATTTCATTCTCGCCATTTCCGCTTTTGTTGTATTAGGCTGTCGTTATCCTCGCATGCTCCGCCAGGTTTTTTGACAAGGGAACATTACGTTGAAGACGTTTAGGGCCACGTTCTGAAGTATGACTATACATGGTACTGAATGTAATCATGATGTACACTGAATCCAGTGAGAATTAAATCGCAAAATCATACCTTACCCCAAAAGTGAATAGCGCCCGATTTGAAAATTTTCTGCACCGCCAACGGCTACTCGACCAAGGCGCCACGGTCATCGTCGGCTGTTCGGCAGGCCCCGACTCGACAGCTCTGGTCCACCTGCTCTGCGGCTGCGGCCTTGATCTGAGTATAATCGTCGTTTACATCGATCACGGCCTTCGCCCGGAAGAAACGTTCCGGGAAAAGACCATGGTAGCCCATATGGCCGAAAAGCTGCACATTGGCTATGAATCCGTCACCGTCGATGCTCTGGCCCACAAGAAGAAGAGTGGTACATCACTTGAGGAAAGCTGTCGTCTGCTCAGATACCAGGAGCTGGAAAAATGCCGCCGGAAACATGGCGCCGCAGCTATAGCAGTGGCTCACACCGCCGACGATCAGGTGGAGGAAATGTTTCTACGCCTGATGCGCGGTACGGGACTGAAAGGTTTATCAGGCATGCGGTTGCGCCGGGATACAATCATCCGCCCCCTGCTCTTTGCGGCCAAAAAGGAACTCGCCAACTATCTCCATGCCAACGCCATCCCCTACTGCATCGACAGTTCCAACATCGACACCGCTTTTCTCCGCAACAGACTGCGCCTGGAGATTCTGCCATCCCTCTACAACCATTTCAACCCGGCGCTTACCTCGACCCTGAGTCAAACCGCTGATATACTCTCGCAGGACGATGACCTTCTCGACCAGCTTACCCTGGCGGCCATGAAAAAATGCTGCTCTGTCACATCGACCGCGGGCAGCACCGCAGGCAAACTGGAACTTGATATTGCCTCTTTTGCCAGAGAGCACCTTGCCCTGAAGCGTCGCATTCTTGAAAAAATCCTTTGGCATTTCAACGTCAAAGCAAACTTTGGACACATCTCCAGGATTCTCACTTTTGCCGGACAGGCGGGCGCCGGCAAGCAAATGCACCTGCCCCTCGGTCTGAGAGTGTATACAGGTCATTCTCATCTGATCTTCGCACAGCCGTGGGGCGAAAAACCCTTCCGGGGCAGTGAGGACAGAGTACGCTCCTCCGTAACAATAGATGAATGCGGTGAGTATGACATCAGCGAATATGGGGCCAGACTGCAGCTGCAGGAGTTGGTCTCACCGCCAGACAGATGTAAAGCAGGCGAACTGGTGGTCGATGCCGCCAAGATATCCCTTCCCATCGTTCTTCGTCCGGCACGGCCGGGGGAAAGAATTTCGCCGCCGGGCCTGAAAGGGAGCAAGAAAGTGGCCAGGTATCTTACCGATGTGAAAATTCCCAGGCATGACAGGGCAAACTATCCGCTGGTGACGGCAGGGAACCTGATTGTCGCCGTCGCCGGTCTGCAAATCGACCAACACTTTGCCATTAGCGAAAATACTGAAAGATTTCTCCTTATATCCTGGCAGCGTCAATGCCCCGGATAGCCATATTGGTGCATTTAAAAAAAGCTTCTGCCACCCCACCCAGCGCTGCTTCTTGGTTTGTAGAGAAACAGCAGAGTGTCAGGGCTGTTTGCGCAGTATGCGCTTATCCCCCACGCGGTAGGTCAGTTTGATACGGTCGAAGTACTCGAGAATGGGAATCGAAAATTTTCGCGTCAGTCCGGTCATATCCTTGAAACGGGGAGCATCTATCTCTTTTTCCCTCTCCATAAAGGCGACAACCTTGTGCTGCAGAGCCGCGATGGCTTCGCTGTCGTAATAGAGGGTTTCACTGATTTTGACCAGCTTTCCTTCCCGCAAAAGCAGATTGATGACCTCCTTGAGCAAGGCGGAGGGATAATCGCCGAACTGTTCTTGGGTTTCCTTGAGGGTGGCGGTTGTCAGCCCTTTGTTCCGATACCAGTCGATCAATTCCTTCTGCAGCTGCTCCTCATCTGCCTTCAGCGCGACCTCATGGCTGCTGAGGCGAACCAGCGAATCCTCCTGAACCACCTTGTTGTTCTTGATCAGCTCGTTGAGACAATAGGCAAAGACCCGCTGGTCTAGCCTGCGGCCAAGCTCGCTACGCAGACCCTCCTTGGAGAGGCCGGTCTGCAGCGGCTGAAGGCTGTGGAATTTTTCAAGAATTGCAACAATGGAGTGCATAACTCCCTCGGCAACTTCTCTTTCGAGATAACGCTGGGCGGTGGAATCGACCACGATCATGCTCTTTTTCGACAGCGGTTCGTTGAGAACCTTTTTCAGCTGCTTGCCGAATATACCGAGCCTGATGGCAAGTTCGTCGAATACCAGCCCTCTGGTGCCGCTTTCCTTGAGAAAGAAAAGGATGCGATCCTCATCGCTGCCGTTTTCGAGGATGGCGAAGGCCTCTGTGTTCTTTTCCCTGTCCTTGGCGGTGAAACGTTTGCGTTTGCGCAGTGAAACGTTTCCCAGAATTTCGCCGCCGCCGATGGTGATTACCGGCGAATAACTGCGGATGACGTACCTGTCACCCGGCCAGACCGCCAGCGGCTCTTCCAGCAACAGTTGCACTCCGGTGCTTTCACCGGGCTGGAGAGCGTCGCGGTCAAGCAGCGACACTCTGCCCATGACTTCGGCGGTACCGAGATGGACCCTGACCCTGGCTCTGTGTTTTAGCGGCTTGTCATTGGAGGAGAGATAGCTGAGCGAACAGTCGAGCATATAATTCGGCATAAGCGACCCCGGATTCGCCACCACCATTCCTCTGGCAATATCGAGTGTTTCCACTCCCTGCAGATTGATGGCGGTGCGGTGTCCTGCCTCGACAATGTCAACGGACTGCGAATGTACCTGAATCCCTCGGACTTTGGCCGTTTTCGAAGTCGGATAGATCTGCAGTTCTTCACCCACGGCAATCCTGCCGGAAATGGATGTTCCGGTGACTACTGCGCCGAAACCTTTCATGGCAAAGACACGGTCAACAGGAAGACGGAAGGGTCCGAAAACCTCTTCAAACCGGTGATTCGCCACCATGGAATCGAGCAGTTTTTTGACCTCGTTGATCCCCTCTCCGGTGGTTGAGGAGACGTGGACGACGGGCGCCTCTTCGAGAAAGCTGCCCTGACAGAAATCCCGCACCTCCTCATCGACCATTTCCAGCCATTCCTCTTCTACCATATCTTTCTTGGTGATGATGATAAGGCCCTGCGATACTCCGAGAAGACTGCAGATTTCAAAATGCTCGCGTGTTTGCGGCATAATGCCTTCATCGGCGGCGATAATGAAGGCGAGAATATCCATGCCGGTGACGCCGGCGACCATGTTCTTGACGAATTTCTCATGGCCGGGTACATCGACGATCCCTAGTCTGTGTCCGCAGGGAAGATCGAGATAGGCGAAGCCGAGTTCGATGGTTATCCCCCGCTTTTTCTCCTCCTTGAGCCTGTCCGTATCGATATTGGTGAGGGCTCTGACCAGGCTGGTTTTGCCATGATCGACATGGCCGGCGGTCCCGAGAACTATTTCACGCATTGTCGCTCCCTATCCCGAATATTTCACGAGTTGAGATGGTCTGCTGGCCGAGGAGAATGGCCAATGGCTATACTGTAGTATACTACTTACCGAAGCAATAAAGGATAGCAGGCCATATCGATTCACGAGAGTTGATATAGTGTTAATTTTAATGAAATATTTGGACTATCGCAGATAGGGGTTACTGCGTTTCTCAGCACCTATGGTCGATTGTGACCCGCCGTAACCGTGACCGGGCCAGATAATGGTGTCGTCGGGCAGCGACAGCACCTTTTCTTGAAGCGATTGTAACAGCATGTCATAGGAGCCTCCCGGAAAATCGGTGCGCCCCACCCCTTCGACAAAAAGGGTATCGCCGGTGAGAAGATTAGGAGGGCAATAGAGGCACATTCCACCCGGAGTATGTCCGGGAGTACGAATTATCTGCCATTTGAGATTGCCGATCTCGAAAATATCGCCGTCCTTGAGCCTGATGTCCGCAGGGGGAGACGGCTCGAGCCCGAGCATGCTGAAGTAATTCTGCGTTTCCGGCTTTTCGAAAAATTCTGCGTCGGCATCGTGCATGACCACTGCACCGCCCGTCGCCTCCTTGATGGCCCGGTTGCCGCAGACATGATCGGGATGTCCGTGGGTGGCCACTATATACTTGATATCGAGGCCGAGCTTGTCGGCTTGGGTCAAGATGCGGTTTTCGTCACCACCGGGATCGACGATTGCGCCTATTTTCGTTTCCTCACAGCCGATGATATAGCTGCATACGCCCATACTGCCTACTATCAGTTGTTCTAGAATCATATTCGTTCATCCTGGGGGAATGTCGGTACTCAGGGCCCGTAAAGGCGGGGCCCTGAGCTGATGTGCCGGAGATCAGCCTTTACAGCCACAGCCTGAATTTGCCATATTCAGGGTAACCGGTGGCGCCACCGGCGGATTACGCTTTTCAACCGCGGTAACGATCTGTGAAAACGCCAGGGTAGCAGGGCTTTCTTCCTCAGATGAGAGATAAGGCGTGCCCTCGTCTCCCGCCGTAACTACCCGCGGATCCATGGGAATGCTGCCCAGAAAAGGCAGATCGAATTCCCTGGCGATTTCTTCACCGCCGCCTTTCTTGAAAATATCCACCACCTCGTTGCAGTTGGGACAGACGAAACCGGACATATTTTCTACGACACCGGTAATGTTGAGATTGACCATTTTACAGAAATTGATGGATTTTCTCACATCGGCAAGGGCCACTTTCTGCGGCGTGGTTACGACTATCGCCTTGAGGTTGGGAATGGTCTGGGCAACGGAGAGCGGTTCGTCGCCGGTACCGGGAGGGGCATCGATTATCAGGTAATCGAGTTCTCCCCAGTCCATGTCCGAGACAAACTGGCGGATGGCCTGAATTTTCAAGGGACCACGCCAAATAATGGCCTCATCCCTGTTCTGCATCATATATTCCAGGGAGACGACCTTGAGGTTGTCGCTGTATTGAAGGGGTGCCACAAGATCATCGGGTTTTTCCGGTGGTTCCACCGTCCCCTTGAGATCGAGCATCCTGACAACATCGGGCCCATGAAGATCGACATCCATGAGACCTACTTTGTGGCCTTTCCGGGCAAGGGCCAGTGCCAAATTGACGGATACCGTCGATTTTCCCACACCGCCCTTACCGCTCATGACCAGGATCTTGTTTTTTATCTTACCGAGAGAACGGGTAATGGCGTTTTCCTGCTGCGCCATAGCCGCCTGTTGTGCTTCCGGGGTAGCTCCCCCGCCGCATCCTTGTGCCATCGTATACCTCCTGAAAAAGTGTGTCGATATGAGATGAAAATGTATATCGTACTTGCCGGAATTAGTCGAGCCTTGAAAATAACATCCATAACAGTAATTACACTGAAGACAATTGCAATGAAATTCATGGTCTTCCAACAGAAAAAGAGTATGAGAACATAACTTTATACTACGCAGTACCATCGCCGAAAACCTCGCCGCCTGTTTCCTCGATCATCATGGTGCTGCCTTCCAGACTACAACCGCAGACTACAACTGTTTTCATTGCTTTCTTGGCCATTGCTGCATAATATGGTAGGTCTGTTGGTAATTTTTCTCTGACCAAGAAACAGTTGCGTTGTACCGACAGGAAATATATGATCTGCGCAATGTTTTCCACAATCGTTGCAATACAGGTAGAAAGGGACAGCCCAGGCAACCTATACGGTTCTGACACCCCCTGAAAAAAAGAGCACCAGGGTACACATCCGCTCGAGGCCAGAGGCGGACCACCTGTTCATTCACAACCATCCCAAAGAGGTCGATGATGCTTGGTTGGTTTAAAAAAAAGAAGGATACCGGCACAGGCCAGATCAAGGCCGGCGCCGTTACCACAGAGACGAATACAGCTGAAGAGGCCGCTGCCGAAGAGACCGAACAGCTGCAGGGTACCGGTATTTTCGGTGATAGAAGCGATGAAATACCTGGTGTCACCGATCATGCAGAGCCCGATGAACAAAAAGCGCAGCCTGCAGCGGACACAGTCGATTCGCCTTCTCTTTTCAAAAGATTATCGGACAAACTCTCGCGCACCAGAGACACCTTCGTTCATCAGATGGACAGCCTTTTTCTCGGTAAAAAGGAGATCGACGCCGAACTGCTCGATGACCTTGAGGAACTGCTGATTACCGCCGATATCGGTGTTGCAACATCGGCAGAACTTATTGATTATGCAAGAAAAAAGGTGAAACGTCAGGAGCTTTCCGACCCGCAGTCACTGAAACGATTCATCAAGGAGAAACTGCGCTCGTACATCGTCGATACCACCAGACCGGCGGAATTAGTAATGCCCGCGTCAGGCCCCTTCATCATCATGGTGGTGGGCGTCAACGGTGTTGGTAAAACCACGACCATCGGCAAGATTGCCCACAAATTCGTCAATTCCGGCCAGACGGTACTGCTAGCCGCCGCCGACACATTCCGTGCCGCGGCAGTATCCCAGCTGAAAATATGGGGTGAGCGCAGCGGCATCGAGGTCCTCTCCCGAGGTGAAGGCGCCGATCCCTCCTCGGTGGCCTTCGATGCCATCACCCAGGCGGTGGCCGAGAACTACGACGTCGTCATAGTCGATACCGCCGGCAGACTGCACACCCAGAGCAATCTTATGGAAGAATTAAAAAAAATCAAAAGGGTAATAGGCAAAAAGCTTGAAGACGCTCCCCATGAGATACTGCTGGTGATAGATGCCACCACCGGCCAGAACGGCATCTCCCAGGCGAAACTCTTTGATGAGGCCGTAGGCGTCACCGGCCTTGCCCTCACCAAGCTCGACGGTACTGCCAAGGGGGGAATTGTCGCCAACATCAGCCGGTATATGAATATCCCCATCCGTTTCATTGGCATTGGCGAAAAAATCGACGACCTGCGCGACTTCGACCCCGATGAATTCATAGAGGCGCTTTTCCAAAACAGATAAACACCAACCCAAACCAGCGACGCTATCATGTATTATCAACGGCAACAGCAGCCCGGTTGTGGCGGCTGTCTACTTGTTCTTCTGCTGATCATCTTCGTCACCGGCGGCGCCCCCGCCCTGATAAATTTTCTCGGCGCTCTGCTTTTCTCCGGCCTCCTGGGAATCATTATTTTCGTCGCCCTGTTCTGGGGCTTCAGCTACTGGGTACGCAAGAGGGTGGCCGATTACGAGGCTTCTCAGTCAGAAAGCCACAACCGTTTCGTCTGGCTGCTGGTCAACATCCTGGTCAATATTTCCAAAATCGACGGCCAGGTCACCAAGGAAGAGATTTCCACCATCCATCGGTTCTTTCAGTATAACCTGAAGTATAACCAGACCAAGATGATGTGGGTGAAAGATCTGATCAAAGAATCGATTTCCTCTGATGCCTCCCTGGAATCGCTTTTGGAAGAGTTTCGCTCGACCTTCGCCTACGAGCCAAGATTGATACTGCTCGAGCTTGTCTACCAGATTCTCTACACCAAAAGCGACGTCCCCGAAGAAGAACTGCGGATCGCCAGAAACATCGCCAACTTTCTGCAGATCTCCACCTACGACCAGCGTACCATCGAGGCCAAGTACAAATACCGTAATCAGCAATATCAGGCGGCCGACCAGTCCTCAGCCGATCATTACTATGAAGTGCTCGGTCTTGACCCCGGCGCCTCAATGGAAGTGATCAAAAAGGCCTATCGCAAACTGAGCAT
Organism: uncultured Desulfobulbaceae bacterium; assembly: GCA_937132035.1. GTDB lineage: Bacteria > Desulfobacterota > Desulfobulbia > Desulfobulbales > Desulfocapsaceae > Desulfopila_A. Next base: position 22,693 of record CAKZOA010000147.1, read on the forward strand.
GAAATATCATCCCGACAAGGTACGGCACTTAGGTGATGAGTTCAGAACCATTGCCGAATCTAAGATGAAAGATATCAACGCCGCCTACGAGTATTTCAAAAAACAGGATCGCTGAGAGCTGCAGACTATCTCGGCGTCGTCAGATCAACTTCAGACAAGGACAGATCATGGCAGTATCTGAAAAAATGCGGAATTTCACAGAGAAATCCTCCTGGATCAGAAAAATGTTCGAGGAAGGGGCTCGGCTCAAGGCCGAACACGGTCAGGAAAACGTCTTCGATTTCAGTCTCGGCAACCCCGATCTGCCGCCTCCCGCCGAGTTTCATGCCGCGGTCACTCGGGTAGCGGCCGATACCAGCCCCGGGGCTCATGCCTATATGCCCAACGGCGGCTATCCCTGGGTTCGTGATGCCGTTGCAGCCCGCATGTCTGAGGAGCAGGGGGTCGCCGTCAATGGCGCCGACATGCTCATGACCTGCGGGGCGGCCGGCGCGCTCAATGTCACCCTCAAGGCGCTTCTCAATCCCGGCGAAGAGGTGATTCTGCTCTCTCCCTATTTTGTCGAATACAATTTCTACGTCGACAACCACGGGGGCATCTCTCGCATAGTAGCTACAGATGCTGAGTTCAACCTCGATTTCGATGCTATCGAACAGGCCATAAACGAAAAGACCAAAGCGCTGATCATCAACTCCCCCAATAATCCCACAGGCCAGATCTACCAGCAGAAGGACCTGGAAACTCTGGGGAAGCTGCTGGAAAGAACCGGGGCCCGTTTGGGCAGGACCATCTACCTCCTCTCCGATGAGCCCTATCGGAAGATCGTCTTTGATGGCAATACGGTTCCTTCGATTTTCGCTGCCTATCGCAACAGCCTGGTACTGTCCTCCTACTCCAAGGACCTCTCCCTGCCCGGAGAACGTATCGGTTATATGGCGGTGCATCCGGAAATTCAGGACAAGCTGCAGCTGCTCGACGCTATGACGCTGGCCAACCGCATCCTCGGATATGTCAACGCACCGGCTATGATGCAGAAAGTGGTGGCCGAACTGCAGGATGTGAGTATCGACCTCTCGATCTATGAGAGAAGAAAAGATATCTTTTGCGAGATACTTGCCGACGCCGGCTATGATTTCGTCGTTCCCAAAGGCGCATTGTACCTCTTTCCGAAGTCGCCTATCGACGATGATGTCCGCTTTTGCTCCATACTTCAGGAAAACATGATACTGGCCGTTCCCGGCCGTGGTTTCGGCGCACCCGGGTTCTTTCGTCTGGCCTTCTGCACCGACGACAAGGTGATCCAGGCCTCGGCACAGGCTTTTGCCAGCGCCTTTGCCGCCGCCCGCAGCGATTGAGTGGGACCCTTCACGTCCTTCCCTTACCTACTACGCTGTTCGCGCTTGTCTTTGAAGATAAGTTTTACCGGTACCTTATCTAGCCCGAGCCCCTCGCGGAACCGGTTGGTCAGATAGCGCTGATAGGAGAAGTGGATGCCCTTGTAGCTGTTGGTCATGACAACAAATTTCGGCGGACAGGTACCGACCTGGGATGTATAGTAGAACTTCAGACGCTTGTTTTTATAAATTGGCGGTGAATGATCGGCGACCGCATCCTGCAGCAGGCGATTAAGCGCCGAGGTGGGAAAGTTTTGCCGGTACTGCCGGTAGACTGAACCTATGACCGGGAACAGGCGCTTGATGCCGTAACCGGTCAGCGCCGAGACCTTGAGCAGCGGCGCAAAGCCGACAAAAGGCAGCGCCCGGCCTATCTCTTCGAGCAGCATCTTCTGTCTTTTGCCATCCTCCTTGATCAAATCCCACTTGTTGATCAGCAGAATAAGCCCCCGGCCCCGTTCCTGGGTATATCCAATGATCTTGGTATCCTGTTCGGTCAATCCTTCTTCGGCATCGATCAGAACCACGGCGATATCACATCTTTCCAGGGCGTGCAGCGCCTTGAGGATGCTGAATTTTTCAAGTTTCTCGCTGGTCTTGCCCTTGCGCCTGATGCCGGCGGTATCTATGAGAAGATAGCTGTATTTGCCCTGTTCGAGCAGCGTGTCCACCGAATCGCGGGTCGTGCCGGATATCTCTGACACCACCATACGTTCCTGTCCGAGAATACGGTTGACCATCGAGGACTTACCGACATTGGGTCTGCCGAAAAAGGCGACCTTTACCGTATCCTCCGGCAGATTTTCATCGACTCGGCTCTCGGCGAGGGAGGCGACGATATCATCCATCAGACTGTAGAAACCGTAGGTGTGTTCGGCAGAAAGCGCCCACATTTTTTCCACTCCCAGCTCGTAGAAGGCTGAGAGTCTTTCTACTTCCTGCTCTGGCCCATCTATTTTGTTGACCACGTGAAAGACGTGCTTCTCCGTCTTCCGCAGCAGTTTGCCGACCTCATAATCCGCAGGCGTCAATCCCTCGCGGCCATCCATCAGGAAGACGATGGCGTCGGCCTCATCGATGGCGGCCATGGCCTGTTTGCGTATGTGGCCTACCATGGCATCATCGACACTGTCGTCAATGCCACCGGTATCGACAAGGATAAAAGCCTTTTCATTCCAGATCACCCGATCGTAATGTCGGTCGCGGGTGACGCCGGGGGTCGGGTCGACCAGGGCCTTGCGTGACCCTGTGATCCTGTTGAACAGCGTCGACTTGCCGACATTTGGTCTGCCGACCAGGGCGATGATTGAATGTGTTTCCGAAACCATAAGTGTTCCACGAAGAAAGGTGAGAGGGAGCAACCGCTCCTTTGAGAAAGGCCGCTGCAACTGTCGATTGCCACAGACGGAAGCAAGCCTGGATGTATCTATCAGGCCAACAGGGGTGGCATTCGCTGCCTCGCCTCTGCGGCAAGTCTGCGCAGACATGTATAGGCCTGCAATTCCTGCTTGTCAAGCAACATCCCCAGATGACAGAGGGCCGGGCCGATATATTCCTTGAAAAAAGGTTTGCGGCGCCTTACGTATAAAAAGGCAAACGCACCCAGTATCTGCAGATTACGCTGCAGCTGCAGATAGGTATACTGCCTGAGAAACACCTTCTCATCATAGTCGATGAATGACTGGAGACACCTTAGATAATGACTGCGCATCTCCTCCTGAAAAGAGAGAGAAAGTGCGGCATAGGGGTCAATCAGCAACGATGCCAGATCATAGCCGGGTGGTCCGAGACGACCTCCCTGAAAATCGATGATTTTCAGGGAAGTGCCGACGACCATGACATTTCTGCTCTGAAAATCACGATGCAGAAAGAGATGCAGCTGTCCTCTGCCGGCATTGAAGGCTATATCGGCGAATTCTTCCTCAATACCGTCAGGAGCCTCTTGCCCCAGGAGACCCTGCCAAAACTGGCTGAGAAAATACAGCGACTCCCTCTCGATCATCAGCTCGGTGTCATACCGGGCCGTGTCGTGGCACCAGGCGTCATCGAATCCCTCTGCACCTTGTACCTGCATATAGGCAAGGCCGTCCAGCAACTCTCTATAGAGGGCGCAAATCTCCTGCCCAGCCTCGACAACCGGTTTTCGCTGCTGCAGTCGGTCATGGAGTTTTATATCGCCACAGTCTTCAAGAAGAACAAGGCCAGTCTGTTCATCGAAGGCCAGTATTTCCGGCACCGGCACCTTCCTGGAAAAGAGATGTCTGCCAATCGCCGCCATGGAACGGGCTTCATCATGTGCCGCTTTGGCGTGATCAGCTGGCATAACGCCAATGCACAGGGAAGCGCCACGATAAACCAGTCGATAAAAAATACGGCTGGAACCGTCTGCGGCAATGGGGAGAAGCGTATACGCCGAGAGGTTTCGGCAATCTTTTCCAGTATCTGTTCTGCCCGCGGCGGCCAGCAACTCAAGACTGCTGGCGATCAGTGTTTCTTTGGCTCTACTGTTCATTGAGAGACGATGACATCGGCGAGAACCGTGCCGTCGGCAATGACGGCACCGTCCCAGACAACCGACCGACGAATGCTGACATTATTGCCTATGACCGCTTTGCCAATGCAGCTCCATTCCTCCATGTGCACCCCTCGGCCGACGCGGGCCTGCTCATCTACCAGAATGGAACCACTTATTGGGGCCTGAAGTCCTGGCAGGCAGGGAACCCTCTGCTGTAGCAGGCACCCGTGAAGATCGAGATAATCGGCCGGGGTGCCGATGTCGCGCCAGTAGCACTCATCGACCCGGACGGCGGCAATACGCTCATTGTTCATAAGAAGCTGACGATAGCGATCTATGATGCAGCTGTAGCTGTTTTTACTCATTTCCTTGAGGATCTGCGGATCAATGACGTGGAGACCGGTAAAGGCCAGGGCGGGGCTGCAGTTTTCAGCAGTAAAACCGACGATGGATTCGCCCTCGACCTCCAGAGAATTGAACCTGGGATAGTCGTGAACCGCCAGCAACACTTTGCTGCCGCAGACGACATACTGCTCGATCAGCGCCCTGAGGTCGACGGTATGGTAAATATCGCCGTTGACCACCAGCAGGGGGCCATCTTCGAGATGATCCAGAGCATTGCGCAAAGCACCGCCAGTCCCGAGAATTTGCTTTTCTTTCAGGACCACCAGATCGTCCAGGTCCGCCACCGCCTCTTCAATCTGCCGGCTCAGATGATGACAGTTAACAAGAATGCGACGGATACCGGCTCGCCGCAGCTCGTTGATCTGCAGCCGGAGAAGTGGAATATTAAGAAGAGGAAATAACGGCTTCGGCCGAAAACCACTGTAGGGCAGCAATCTGGTGCCAAAACCTGCCGCCAGTATCATGGCTTGCATTGATTATCCTCCATTACCGTTGGCTGCTCGACTCCCGCCACACCTCCCCCCGAACATTTCATACACACTTGACGACGCTTGAACTATGATGATGACTATTGAAAAATCAGGATCGATTTATGGAAGAGCAAGAATGTAACAGTTTATCCAAGGAACAGAGATTGATGGGTATGTCCATTTTCTCCACCTTTCGGGCGAGTTCCGACAGGCCTGCCATCCGTCATCGCTTCAACGCGTCAAGTATTCGGTCTAAAAGCGAAGTGTACCGCCTTCTTCCTCGGTGACGCCGACGACGACAATACCGTGCTCATCGGCCTCTCGAAGTACTTCCTCGGAGTCAAACATCAGCGATTTACCGGCCTCGACGGCGAGAACCGCGGCACCTGCTTTCTTCATGCTCTCTATGGTCTCCAGCCCCGTCGCCGGCAGATCGAAACGAAAATCCTGGCCTGGTTTATGTACTTTGACCACCACCACCTTTTCTTTACCAAGGCCGCCGCCGCGAAGAATGGTCGCATCGGTTCCCTCAATCGATTCAACCGCCAAAACCGTCCGGTCGCGCACAACCACGCATTGGCCGATGTCGAGCCGACCGATTTCCTTGGCCATGCGCCAGCCGAAGATGATATCCTCCTTCTGTTTGCCGGTGGGCTTTTTTCTGGTCAGCACCCCGGAAGGGAACAGCAGCTTGGAAAGATACCGGGTGGATTCGACGACGGTAATACCATCCTCTTCAAGCACGTCGGCAATGGCACGTAGTATGGCATCGTCGTGCCTTTTATCGATTTTCCGCCACAGCGCCAATCCCTTGAAATCGAAAAAGACATCGCGAAAAATCCGGGTCTTAGTAATCGTGCCGAGAAAAACGGTTTCAACCACGCCGTTTTTTTTGAAAAAGGAAATGACCTTGCCGAGCTGTCCCAGTTTCACCCAACAGAAGTCATCGGCGGAGGCGACAAGCTCATTATCGGTTTCCCCCTTGAAACCGACAACCACCGGCCTCTTTCCCGAATCTTTGGCCGCCTCTATAAACAGCCTGGGGAATTGGCCGCCACCGGCAATTACACCGATAGTATCAGATATTTCCATTTTTTAATCATCCGAAGTCCGCCGAACGACTCCCCGTTGAGATTCTTCAAAAAACCTCACCATATCATCTACTTCATCACAATCTGTTATTTCTCTTTTGGCGATTTCCAGGGCATCTTTAAGCAGGAGATCCGGTGATCGGAAGATAATGCGGAAAGCATTGTCAATCTTGGCGATGGTCTCCCTGCTGAACCCTCTTCTTCTCAGACCCACCTTGTTGATGCCGGAAATGCGCGTGCGATTGCGGGTGCCGGTGATGATGACAAATGGCGGAACATCGAGAGTTATACCGGAAACACCGCCAATATAGGAATATTTGCCTATGCGGCCGAACTGGTGAACTGCCACCAGCCCCCCTATGGTGGCACAATCACCGACTTCAACATGCCCGGCCATGGTGGCGACATTTGACATGACGACATTGTTGCCGATTAGGCAGTCGTGGGCGATATGGATATAGGACATCAGCAGATTGCCGCTGCCGATAACGGTCTTGCCCCCTCCCTGCTCAGTGCCCCGGTGAATGGAGGCATATTCACGAATCTTGTTGTTGTCGCCCATTATCAGCTGGGTCGGTTCGCCGTTGTACTTCAGATCCTGGGGAGCGGCTCCCACCGTGGCGAACGAGGAGATTTCGTTATTCTTGCCCATCACCGTCGGACCCGATACCACCGCATGGCCGGCGATCTTACAGCCCGCATCCATGCGGACATCGCCTTCGATGATGGCATAGGGACCGACACTCACGGATGAGTCGAGTTCAGCTGCTGTATCTATAATTGCGGTTGGATGTATAGTCATAAAATAATGTTTTTCCTGTATTTTGCCGCAGATCGTTACCGCGGCCTGAGTATAAAGACACAGCGTCTCGGAACAATATCAACCATGCCGACTAGTGATGATCGCTGCCTGCTGTTATCATTTTCAACCAAACGATGCCATCAGTTCTGCCTCGGCCACCAGCTGGTCATCGACATACGCTCTGCCTTCCATGACCATAATGCCGCGCTTCATTTTCAAAAGTTTCAATTTAAAGATGACCTGGTCGCCCGGCACTACCGGTTTTCGAAACCTGGCATTGTTGATGCCGGCAAAGTAGAGCAGCTTTTGTCCAATCATCTCTGGCTTGCTTTTAAAACCCAATACTCCACCCACCTGCGCCATTCCTTCAAGTATCATGACCCCTGGCATAACAGGCCGTTCGGGAAAATGCCCCTGGAAAAACGGTTCATTGATAGTCACATTCTTCAGGCCCTCAATTGCCTTCCCCGGGTCAATTGTGGTGATCCTGTCCACCATGACGAAGGGATAGCGATGGGGCAGCAGTTTGAGAATTGCCTGGATATCCAGCTCCCCCGGGAGTTTTGTCTCTATCATTTCTTTTCTCCTTGCCGTTCTATTCTTTGGCCGCTAGCTGTGCCTGCAGCTCATCCAGCTCTTTTCGCAGTCGACGAACTTCCGAGCGCATTTCCGGGAGCTTACCGTAGACGGTCGCCGCCTTGGTCCACTCTTTGATAGGGATGGCGGGTACGCCGCCGACCACGGTCCCTGCAGGTAAATTCTTGGTTACACCACCCATGCCGGCCACCATGACGCCATCGCCAAGATGCACATGTCCCTTGGTGGATGACTTGCCGCCCATCACCACATTCCTCCCCAGGGTGGTGGAACCTGAGAGAGCCGCGTAGCTGACCAGCAGACAATTTTCGCCGACGACCACGTTATGGGCCACCTGGACGAAATTGTCTATTTTGGTGCCTGCTTGTATCCAGGTAAGGCCGAAAGCAGCTCTGTCGACGCAGCAGTTGGCACCAATTTCGACATCGTCGTCTATTTGCACAGTGCCGACCTGCGGCCTTTTGATATGATTGCCACGCTCATCCTGGGCATAGCCGTAGCCGTCACTGCCGATAACCGTACCGCAGTGAATGGTTACCCGCCTACCGATCACGCATCCATGCTCTATGGAGACATTGGCCCGGATGACGCTGTCATTGCCTATGCTGCTGTTATTGCCGACATAGACGCCGGCGCCGATACGGACCCTTTCGCCGATAGAAACGTTGTCGCCAAGGACGGCACAGGCTTCGATACTCACCTCTGTTCCAATATCGCATCCCTTGCCGACATGGGCCTGGGGATGGATTCCCGTGGCTTCAAAGGACTCTTCCAGCAGGAAATTGTGGATAATTGCCGAGGCCAGATAGGGGTTTTTGACACGAATCAGCGTTTTTTCGCTTGATTCAACATCGAGAGGAACAATGACCACCGAAGCTCCGGTTGTTTTCAGCAATTCCGCCCGGGCCGAATGAGCCAGGAAAGTTATCTGTCCGGGACCAGCCGCTTCTATTGAATCAAGAGCGTGGATTACCACGGAGCCATCCCCTGCCAGTTGGCCGTCTACCATGACCGCCAGTTCATCGGCACGTGCCTGTTGAGTATTCACGTCTTTTTCTTCCTCCGTCTTTTCAAAGCTCGAAAAGGCGCCCTAGGCGCCGTACTTGTCTGCAACTTTTATTCTTCATAAAGAAAATACTTTCGCCGCAACCTGTCGAAGCGCTGCAGATCCTCCTGCCATGTAGCCTCCAGGGACTCAATCGGCATCCCCTCCTCCAGTTTACGTCGTATGTCACTGGAGCCAAGTATCAGATCGAGCGGCAATCGCTGGAATTCATATTCATAGGGCGGCTCTTTATATTCAAATTCATTCTCATAGAGCAGCATGAAACTTTGCAGCAGTGCCAGGGCGGTACGATAGGGACGATAGTGGCGTGAATCGGTGACATGGACCTGGAACCCCGTACATACGCGGCTCGCCCATTTGCCGGAGGTCGGCTGAAAGAGAAGTGGTCTGAGAAAACAGCCCGGCAGCTCGGTTCTGCGTAGAATGGAAAGAATCTCTTCATGGTCGGCAAAAGGGGCGCCGACAAGTTCAAAGGGCAGAGTCGTGCCGCGTCCCTCGGATATATTGGTTCCTTCGAAGACAACCTGTCCGGCGTATACCAGAGCCGTCGTCGGTGTCGGCATATTGGGGGAGGGAAAGATCCAGGGAAGAGCGGTGTCGCCGAAAATCATGCCCCTTTTCCAGCCTCTCATCGTTATGACTTCGAGATCGGCTCCGATGGCGAATTCGCTGTTGAAATACAGAGCGAGCTCGCCCAGGGTCAGACCGTGGCGCATTGGCAGAGGATAGAGGCCGACAAAGGAGCTGCAGGCTGTCTCCAGTAGGTTGCCCTCAACGACCCAGCCCCCCAGTGGATTGGGCCGATCGAGAACCACGACCCGTTTTCCATATTCGGCGGCGGCCTGCAGACAATAGACCATGGTGTACATGAAGGTGTAGACCCTGGTGCCGACATCCATCAGGTCGATGACCAGTACCTCGATATCCTCCAGCATCTCCTCGCTTGGTTTGCGCACATCACCATAGAGGCTGTATATCGGCAGGCCGGTGACCTGGTCGCGAAGGTGCTCCGATTCAACCATATTATCTTGTTTTTCGGAGTAGAAACCATGCTGAGGGGAAAACAAGGTGGTGAGCTTCGGACCGTATTTTTCCTGCAGCAGCAGCCTGTTATGAATCAGATCCCTGTTCACCGAAGCCTGATTGGTCAGCAACCCCAACTTTTTGCCGGATAAATAGGCTCCCTCAGATTCAAGGAGCTCTTCCAGTCCCACGGCTATCATATCTCTCTCCCGATAGCCTATTCGACGGTAACGCTTTTGGCCAGATTTCGCGGCTGATCGACATCGCAGCCGCGACGGGCGGCAATTTCATAGGCGAGCAGCTGGGCCGGAATGGTGTAGAGTATCGGATTGAGCTCCTCGTGGATGGTGGGCAGGTAAATGACGTCTTTGGACAAGCTTGCCAGCTGTGCATCATCAATGGCCCCCAGCAGCACCAGCCTGCCCTGCCGGGCCTTGATCTCCTCGACGTTGGAGATGACCTTCTGGTAGACGGCATCCCGGGGAACGATTGCCAGAACAGGCATATCCTTGTCTATCAGGGCAATGGGTCCATGCTTCAGTTCTCCCGCGGCATAGCCCTCCGCATGGATATAGGATATTTCCTTGAGTTTCAAGGCCCCTTCGAGGGCAATGGGAAAATTCATGCCTCGACCGACAAAGAGAAAGTCTTGGCAGTCGTAGAAACTCTCGATAAGGGTGCTCACCTGCTCCTGGATTCCGGGCAGCTCTTTCTCAATAAGCGGGCCGATATCGATCAGTGCCTTGGCCAATTCCTTGCGTGTTTGGAGATCGACACTCTCCCTTTTCTCGGCAAGAAAGAGGGCAAAGAGCATCAGGGCGGCAAGCTGCGAAGTGAAGGCCTTGGTTGACGCTACCCCAATTTCCGGACCTGCATGGGTATAGATAGTGCCGTCGGATTCACGCGTCATCGTTGAACCGACGACATTGCAAATGGTAACCACTCGCGAACCCAGTTTTTTAGCCAGACGTATGCCGGCGAGAGTATCGGCGGTTTCGCCGGACTGGGATATGGCAACCGTGAGCACCTTTTCATCGACGATAAGGGTGCGGTAGCGGAATTCAGAGGCTATATCGACCTCCACCGGTATCCTTGCCCATTTCTCTATCCAGTATTTGGCAACCAGCGCCGCATGCCAGGAAGTACCGCAGGCGACGAGAAAGATTCGCTGGATATCGTTTATCTGACTGTCATCCAGACCAATCTCCGGCAGGGAGATCTCTGCCGTTTCGGGATTAATCCGTCCGCTTATGGTGTTGGCGATGGCCTGGGGCTGTTCGAATATTTCCTTGAGCATAAAATGACGATAGCCGGCTTTTTCCGCCATGGCAGCATTCCACTCTATTGTCACCTCCTGGCGCGTAATCTCTTCTCCGGTCTCCAGCGAATAAAGGGTGTGGCCCCGCGGCGTGAGAACTGCCATATCGCCGTCTTCGAGAAATACCACGCGATTTGTATAGGGCAGCAATGCCGGAACATCGGAGGCCATGAAGGAACCAATCTCATCCTCCACTCCCAGTACCAGCGGGCTCTGGTTGCGGGCGGCTACGAGAGTGTCGGGAGTATTTGCCCAGATCACGCCGATGGCATAGGAGCCTTCCACCCTGGAAAGAGCCTGGCGGACAGCCGCGGGTAAATCGTCCTCGAGATACTCCTCAATGAGATGTGCCAGCACCTCGGTATCTGTCTCGGAGGAAAACACATGACCCTTTTCCCTGAGCTCATTGCGCAGAGAATGATAATTTTCGATAATACCGTTGTGGACAATAGCCAGTTTTCCGCTGCAATCACCGTGGGGATGGGCATTGTTGGTGGTGGGAGCGCCGTGCGTCGCCCAGCGGGTGTGGCCGATGCCGGTTGTAGACGGACTCAGATAGGCCTGATCCATGAGGCTCTCAAGATTGACGAGCTTTCCCTCACAGCGGTACTTCGTCAGCGATTCGTTTTCATAATAGACTATACCTGCAGAGTCATATCCACGATACTCCAGACGCTTGAGTCCTTCGAGCACCACCGGGACAACCCGCTTTGTTCCCACATACCCCACAATGCCGCACATAATCGTTTCCTTTCAATCCTTTTTGAGATTGGTACAATGGAGAAATAATCAGAAATTCGGATCGTCACTGCAGAGTGCTTCACCTGAATACAATCTGTTAGAGTAACATTTCTTTTTTCCGGAATGCGAGTTTTTTCTTTGCAGCACCGAAAAAAGAAGGTACCATCGTGCACCAGTTGAACTCAACCACTCCCTTTTTTTCACACACCACTATTCTTATACCAGTATACATGAAAGAACGACAGCGACTGAAAGAAATTCTTCTCGAAAAATCGTATCGTCAGGGATCTTTTACCCTGACCTCTGGAATAACATCCGATTTCTACATTGACGGTAAACAGACCACGCTGTCTGCCGAGGGCGCCTATCTCTGCGGCAAGCTTATTTTTGACATCATCAGGCAGGAGAACGTCCCCATAGAAGCCGTCGGCGGCATGACCCTCGGAGCAGATCCCATCGTCACCGCCGTTTCCATCGCCAGTTTCCTCGAGAACCACCCCATTCCGGCATTCATCGTTCGCAAAGAAGCTAAAGGTCACGGCACCGGCACCTACATCGAAGGACTCGGTAATATGAAACCGGGATGCGCCGTTGCTCTGATCGAAGATGTGGTGACCACAGGCGGAACCCTCCTCAAGGTTATCGAACGTGTGGAGGCGGCAGGGTTTACCGTCGGACTGGTCCTGACCATCGTCGAAAGAGAGGAAGGAGGGACCGAAGTGCTCGCCAAAGCCGGCTATCCCTTGAAATGGCTTTTCAGCCGCAGCCAGCTCCTTGCCAAGGAAGCCTGACGGTCGAAAACGCCATGAAATGCAGAGAATGTTCAGAAAAACTTGAAGTACTGAGAATGTGCAGCCGGGTGAAAATGCGCTGCACCGGCTGCAAGCGCGAATATCATATTCACGAGGTCGCCTCGGACCTTGACATCGAGACCGAAAAAATTCTGGAAAAATACACAGCCATCATCTACGACTAAGCCGGGTACTCCCGGAGCCCAATGCCTCCCTGCGGTGATGCTCGGTCCCTGGTGCCCGACTCATCTGCAACAAAAAGGCATGCACCACCCCCATTTCCTACCATGCCTTCAAACGCTGTTGCTGCGACCGGCAGTATTTCACATTCCCTCTTCAGCTTTCCCTGAAAAAAGCATCCAGCCGATCGGTACAGAGGGCTTGCGATACTCCAGCAGTGTTTTTCGGGGGTGACCTGCTAGGCTTTTCAGCCAATGCCAGTATAGTCTTGAAATACATTACATAAATAATTTGCTATTTGTTCTTTTGATGTTATACAGAAGAGAGCCATAAACGATGGCTACTGCCAATCAGGGGATTGCAGCACACGTCGGCCTGACAATTCTTCGCCTTTGCAGGAAGAGTTCGGACGATGTATAATCAATACGAGAACATATGCGCCGACCTGCAGGAGCGTATCTCCGCTTTTGAATATGAAATCGCCTGGAGAGAATACGAATAGTTCCAGTACAGGATAACATGGAAATAGTCAAATCATTCGTCACACGTGAAAGCACAGCCACTATCACCTGTCCGAAATGCAATAAATCCAGAAACATCGAAGCGAGTAAATACCGAAACCGGAAGCATACCATCAAGGTCCGTTGCAGCTGCCGCCACCAGTTTGCAGTTCTGCTTGATTACCGAAAAACCTACCGCAAGGAAACCAACCTTGAGGGAACCTATATCATGATCCCTCCGGGAGTGGGCAAAGGCAGACTCAATGTACTGAATATATCTAAAAATGGTATCGGCTTTACCATCGGTTTTTCAGTGAGCGGCTCTCACCCGCTGAAGCCCGGTCAAAAAGTCAGAGTCAGCTTTCAGCTCGACAATAAAAAACGCACTGATATTCAAAAAGTTATCACTATTAAAAATGTCGATGGTCACTACATCGGTGGTGAGTTTGACGATATAGAAGCGTTTGAGAAGGATCTGGGATTTTACCTGCGTTTCTAATCTCCTCTTTCCCACTTTTGACAGCAGCAGGAGACCTATCAGAAACTCTCACGAGGCTTTTCGTGCAAGCGATTTGCCCATCAGTCGCTGCGCCTCCATGAGAAACGGCTGCAGGGTGGTTTTATCCAGGGCGCTGACCACGACTCCTTCCTGGCGCAGCTCGCCGTACACCGCATCTCCGTTTTCCAGTCTATCGCTTTTGTTGAAGACCTTCAAAGTAGGTATATCTGCCAGATCGAGTTCCTGCAGGAGTTTGTCGACGACCAGTATATGCTCCCTGAAGGCGGGACTGGATACATCGATGACGTGGACCAGCAGATCGGCCTCCTGCAGCTCTTCCAACGTAGCCTTGAATGCCTGAAGCAGTTCCTCGGGAAGATGCCGGATAAAACCGACGGTGTCAGTGATGATCACTTCGACATCCTCGGGAAAACGCAGCCTTCTGCTGGTGGGGTCAAGGGTGGCGAAAAGCTTGTCCTCGGCCATGATGTTGCTGTCGGTGAGCGTGTTCAGCAGGGTTGATTTGCCGGCATTGGTATAGCCGACAAGCGACAGCACGGGAAGATCGTTTTTCCGCCGCTTCGACCTCCGTCTGTAGCGCTGCCTGCCGACGTTCTTCAGCTCCCGGGCCAATCGCGCCAGACGATCGTTGATTCTCCGCCTATCGATCTCCAGCTTGGTCTCGCCTGGTCCCCGGGCGCCGATACCGCCGGTGAGACGGGAAAGAGCGTCATCACGCGACGAAAGCCTCGGCAGCATGTATTTCAGCTGCGCCATTTCAATCTGCAGCTTGCCCTCGCGACTCATCGCCCGATTGGCGAAGATATCGAGTATCAGCTGGGTCCTGTCGATGACCCGAAGATCTGTAAAGTCGGTGATGGAGCGTATCTGCGAGGGATTGAGTTCCTGGTTGAAAATCAGGAGGTTGGCATCGAGCTGCAGGGAGCGTATCATTATCTCGGCAAGCTTGCCCTTGCCGAGGATGAAGCGCGGATTGATCTTTTTGCGTCGCTGGACAATGGTATCGAGCACCTCGACGTTGTCAGAGCGGGCCAGTTCCGCCAATTCCGCCATCGATTCCTCGGCCACGCTTTTGATCTCGGTGCTGACACTGATAAGAATGGCACGATCCGCTCCGCCGTTTATCTTCTGCGCGGCGCTCGATCGCGTAAATTCCGCCTCAAGCGAGGTTATCAACTCTTCGAAGGAATCTTTTTGAGCGCTGGGATGAACCGGATCGAGGAAGCTCCAGCTGCTGCCATCCTGTTCTCCCGGCAACAAATGCACGCTTTGCAGCTTACCCGGCAAACCGTCGTCGCTCACCTGCAGAACAGTTAACACATCGAGTCGGAGAAAGAGAAGATCCATCAAATCCTCGTCGCTGATCTTCTCGCCGGCAAGGTGAGTATGTATCAGCCGCAGTCCGCGCAGCCTGCCCCCGGCAGTACGAATATGGGCAATTGAAGGGATAAGGATAGACGAATGTGTGCCGACGATCAGCATCTCGATTTTTCCCGAGCGATGGACGAGAAGACCTATCTGACGATTCAGTTCGGAGGAAAGCTGACAGAGACTGCGGCTTATTTCCGGGCTGATTATCTCTGCCCGGGGAACCCGTTTTCCGGCCAGGCGGGTCAGCTGCTTGAGCTGGCTTTTTTTCAATCCTTCGGTGTTGCCCGTAACTATACTTATGACCGTCCCCCCGGTTTCACTTCAACCCTGGAAATTTTGAACATTGGGAAATCTTCTGCCATAGCCGAAAGCCTTGCTGGTCACCTTCAATCCCAGCGGCGCCTGTTTTCTCTTGTATTCGTTGAGCCTGATCCTGCGCAGCACATCTCGTACCAGTACCTCGTCATAGCCCTTTTCGATGATCTGGGAGACCCCCAGTCCTTCTTCGAGGTGAAGGACAAGAATACAGTCCAGCACCTCATAGGGGGGGAGGTCGTCCTGGTCGCGCTGGTCCGGTTTGAGCTCGGCAGTGGGCGGCTTGGTTATAATACGCTCGGGGATGATGCTTTTTTTCCTGTTAACATAAGATGCCAGCTCATAGACCAGTTGCTTGGGTACATCGGCAATAACGGCCAGCCCACCGCTCATGTCGCCATAGAGCGTGCAGTACCCCACCGCCATCTCGCTTTTATTGCCGGTCGCCAGCAGCAGTGAGCCAAACTTGTTGGAAAAGGCCATGAGCAGATTGCCGCGGATCCGCGCCTGGATATTCTGTTCAGTGACGTCCTCGGGCAACGAGGCAAAGTATGGAGACAGGGTATCGTTAAAGGTTTTGAAAAGGGAGGTGATGGGGACGACATCATAGCGGCAGCCAAGGGCCTCTGCCAATCTGCAGGCGTCTTCCTCAGAGTCTGGCGAACTATATTCCGAAGGCAGGGCCACGGCCTGGACATTGTCCGCTCCGAGAGCATCGACGGCGATGGCGGCGGTAAGGGCCGAATCGATACCTCCCGAGAGGCCGAGGACCGCACTGCGAAAACCGCTCTTGTTAAGGTAATCACGTGTGCCCATTACCAGAGCCTTGTAGACCGAAGCAATCTCATCATCCACACCAGGACCGGAGAATGACCCTCGCCAGTCGGTGCTGTCGACGAATAGCATATCCTCTTCAAAACCGGCAGCTTTGGCACAAAGTTTTCCGGTCCGATCCATCGCTAGACTGCGGCCGTCAAAGAGAAGTGAATCCTGACCGCCGACCTGGTTGACATACAGCAGCGGCAGATCGTGACGGCGGCAGAACTCTGCAAACATGGTCTGCTTCTGCGTCTCCTTGTTTCTCTGGAAGGGCGAAGCCGATATGTTGAGTATTGCATCCAGACGGCTCCCCGTACCTTCAAGAGTCTCCACCAGCAGGGCCACCGGATCCCGGTCGTAGTCGGCTATTTCAGTGTGCCATATATCCTCGCAGACGGTTACACCGAAACTCACATCTTCTACCCGGTAGACCGGCGGAATCGCGCCTGGAACGAAGTAGCGCGTCTCATCGAAGACATCATAGGTGGGCAGAAGCTGCTTTCGCGCCCGGAAAACGATTTCGCCATTTCGAGCACCAATGGCTGAATTGTAGAGTTTCTTGCTTCGCGGCACGCTGCTCTCTTCAAAACAACCGAAGAGTACGTCAATCGGCGGAAGTGCGTCGACGAGTTCGACAACGGCCTGCCACTGCCGGCTGACAAAAGCGGAGCGCTCAAGCAGATCCTGAGGCGGATACCCGGAAACAGCCATTTCCGGAAAGACCGCCAAGCAGCATCCCGTTTCATAGGCTTTGCGAGCGTAATCGAGGATTACGGCGCAGTTGTAGTTGAAATCG
>CAKZOA010000148.1 GCA_937132035.1 uncultured Desulfobulbaceae bacterium
TTTTCAAGCGCCGTCATGCCATTGAACATCTTAATATTCTGGTAGGTCCTGGCTATTCCCAGTGCGGCTATCTGATAGGGCTTCTTCCGCCGCAACTGCCTCTTCTTAAAGGTGATGGAGCCGGAACTTGCCGGCAGCGAGCCGGCTATGAGGTTGAAGAGCGTGGTCTTGCCGGCGCCGTTGGGACCGATAACCGCCTTTATCGCTCCTCTCTCAACTCCAAAGCTGACATCATTGACGGCCTTGAGCCCGCCGAAGCGTTTATGGAGCCTTTCCAGCCGTAAAAGGGTCATCTATACTTCCTCCGCACTCTTTTTCGGAGAAAAGTAGGCCTGAAGCCTAGAACCCAGGTTGATACGCAGCAGACCGTTGGGGGCAAAGAGCATGATGACGATGAGGATAACACCGAATACAGCATCGTCATAACTGCCGAAAACCCCCCTGAGGGAGAGAAAGTTGAGCAAAATTGCCATGATCAGCGCCCCCCAGAGATGAGCCATTCCGCCGACGGCGACTATGGCCACGTAGCGTACCGATTTCATCACCCCCGCCTCCGAGGGGCCGATGCTGCCGTTGTAATGCGTCATGAAAACACCGGCGATCGCTGCAAAAACAGCAGACAAGATAAAAATGTTCAGCTTATATCTGGCTGTATCCACGCCCATGGAATCGGCGGCGTCCTCGGCGCCGTGAATAGCCCTCAAGGCTCGCCCTACCCGGGAATCGATGAGATTTCTCAACAGTACGATCCCTGCTACGAGCAGCCCCCAGGCTATATAATAGTTGCTCACCCGTTCGGAGAAATCGCCGCTGACGGCAAATGAGCCGGCAAGAACAAAGGGCGGAACCTCGGAGATGCCATCGGCCTCGCCGAAATATTCGCTGGCGAGAACGATGCGGTAGATGATAATGCCAAATCCCAGCGTCGCCATGGCCAGGTAATGTCCCTTGAGCTTGAGTGCCGGGATGCCTATGAGAAAGGCCAGTAATGCGGCCACACAGACTGCTGTAATGCAGGCCGCCCAGGGAGTGATGACGACGATCACCTCGCCGTAGATATCCTCGCCCTTCATCAGAAGCCCAAGAGCGTCGAGCATCTTCAGTACAACGGTATCCTCGAATGGCAGAAGATTACGGGTGGTAAGAGCCGCCGAAAGGTAGCCGCCTATGGCGAAAAATCCTGCGTGTCCCAGAGATATCTGGCCGGCATAGCCCATGACCACGCAAAGACCGATGATCAGAAGGGCATAGTAGGCCGACATGGTCATCTGGGTGAGATAGTACAGGGTGTCGGTCCAGCTGGTGAGCAGATGGACGCAGACAACAAAGGCGATCAGCGGCAGGAAGGGCAGATATTTCTTCATCATGTCAGAACTGTTTGAGGCCGGCGGCGTCCTTGGAACCGAAGAGGCCATGCGGACGGATAAAGAGAATCAGCAGCAAGATGGCAATGGAAATGGCCTCCTGAAAGGCCAGGGGCAGAACGGAGACGGAAAAGGCCTCGATGATTCCCAGCAGCAGGCCGGCGATGACCGCCCCGCCGGAACTGCCCAGTCCGCCAAGAATGGCGACGGTGAATCCCTTAATGGCCAAGCCTGTGCCGATATTGTACTGCGAATAGGTTATCGGCGACATGACGGCACCAGCCAGGGCACCGATGGCGGCGCTCAGGACAAAGGAAAGCGTTACCATATTTTTGGTATTGATGCCGCAGAGGATGGCGGCAGTCGAATTGGCGGCGCAGGCGCGCATTTCTCTGCCCACTGAAGTGGTTTTGAAAAAGACGCCAAGCAACAGCATCATCACCGTACAGGTCGCCAGCACACAGAATACCTGCGGTGAGATATGGGCGCCGAGAATGGAGACACTGGTAATTTCATCGCCAATGAAGTACGGCAGCGAGCGTACCGATTCGCCCCATACATGCAAAGCCACCTCGCGTATGAGAATGGAGACACCGATGGTGATGATGATCATGCGCAGCACACTTGGGCTCTTCAGCCAGCGGATAAAGACGATTTCCACCAGCGCACCGATGACCATGGTGATGACCACGGCAAGAGCGATAGCCGTCGGCAGGTTCATGTAGTCGAACAGACTGATGGAGATCATACCGCCGAGCATGACGAACTCACCCTGGGCAAAATTAATAATGCCGGTGGTATTGTAGATGATATTAAAGCCGATGGCGACGATGGCGTAGATGGCCCCGTAGGTAATGCCGGCAAAAATATATTGAATGAAAAGTTCGAGGGTCATAAATTGCCACGTACCGGAACAAAAAAAGAGCCGGGTTTGCGCCCGGCTCCGTTGAAAACCTCAGAAAGCCTCTACTGCATCCCTACTCCGTAGCGCGCGAATTTCCCGTCCTTGACCGTCATCATCTCAAAGGCTTCGATATCGAGGCCGCTGTGATCGGCGGGGCTGAATTTGAAGATGCCGCCGGTGCCGACAAAGGTCATGGTCTCAATAGTATCACGCACTTTCATCTTGTCGGCTTCACCGACTGTCTCAAGGGCCGTCTTCAGAATCATCAGCGCGTCGTAGGCATGACCGCCGAAGGTGGAAACGGGCTCATTGTATGTGGCCTCGTAAGTGTTTTTGTAGCCGAGCAGCACCTCCTTCTGTGGCTGCTCCGCAGGCAACTCATCGGCAATCAGCAGACGGCCGGCAGGAAAGAGGACGCCCTCGACTGCCTTGCCGCCTACCTCGACATATTTGATGTTGCCGAAACCGTGGCTGAGGTAGACAGGTACGTCCCAGTTAGCCTGGCGCATATTCTTGGCGAGAATGGTCTGGGCCGGTACGATCGACCAGTTGATCACCGCCTGGATCTTTTCATTGCCGCTCCATTTGGCCACCAGCGACGATAAATCGGTAACGCTGGGCGCATAGACCTCCGAGGCAACGACGGTGATACCGTACTCGGAAGCCAGCTCCTCGGAGAACCTCTTGCCCATCTTGCCAAAGCCTGTGCCGCCAGCGGCAACGGCTATACTGCTGATGCCCTCTTTCTGCATATGTTCATATATCTTGCGGACGGCGAGGCTGTCATTCTGCGGCGTCTTGAAAACAAAAGAAGCCACCGGATCGACAATCATCTTGCTCGAAGCACAGGAAATCAAGAGGGTTTGCGATTTTTCACAGAGACTCTTGATGGCCAGGGTCGAGCCGGTTCGCGTCGGTCCGAGAATGGCAAACACCTTTTCTTCTTCGATCAACTGTTTGGCATAGGAGACCGCCTTTTCCTTCTGGCCGGCGCTGTCTTTGATGATCAGCTCCACCTTCTGTCCGTTTATGCCGCCGTTGCTATTGATGTCTTCGACCAGCATTTTCATGGTGTTAGCCTCCGGCACGCCGAGAAAAGCCGTCGGCCCGGTTACCGAAAGAATGGCACCTATCTTCAAGGTCTCTGCTGCTATACCCACTACCGGCATCATGGCCGACAACACCAGAATCGCAAATCCTGCTACAATCTTTTTCATACATTCTCCCTCTAGTTGGTCGCCGTTCGGCTAAAAACCCCCGTCCCCGCCGGCCGGCAACATTTACCTGTAACGGTGTTCTCCTTTGGACGATCTGTCTTACAGGGTACAGATCTGAGTGCTGGAAAGAGTGGTTATACCCTTTTCCTGCAGCACCTTGAGCGCCTCGTCCACCTCCTCAAAACGGAAGATCATAACCGCATTTTCCCCGCTTTTGTTGACAAAGGCATACATATATTCGACATTGAGCACGGCCTCCTCTATCACTTTGAGCACCGAGGCCAGACCTCCGACCTTATCCGGGACCTCAACGGCTATAACATGGGTCTTGCCGACAGTGAATCCACCCTTTTTGAGAACCCTTTCTGCCTCGTCCACCTTATCGACGATCAGCCGCAAAATTCCAAAGTCGGCGGTATCAGCAAGCGACAACGATCTGATATTGATGGCGTTGTCTGCTAGAACGGTGGTGATCTCCGATAGCCGACCCGATGTATTTTCCAGAAATATTGCAATCTGCTCGACCTTCATATAACCTCCCTGCTCAGATTTTACGCTTGTCTATCACCCGCTGGGCCTTGCCTTCGCTCCGCTGTATGGTTCGCGGTTCGACCAGCTTGACCGTGCAGGTCACCCCCAGCATGTCCTTGATCTCGGCCTCGATATTCTTGGTAAGTTTTTCCAATTTGCGTATCTCATCGGAAAAGATGGCCTCGCTGACCTCGACCTGAACGAGCATGGTATCGAGGTTAGCCTCCCGTTCTACGACGATCTGATAATGAGGTTCCACACCCTTGATGCCCATGAGCACATGCTCGATCTGCGAGGGAAAGACATTGACGCCGCGGATGATCAGCATATCGTCGGTTCGGCCGGTGACCTTTTCCATGCGCACCAGAGTTCGGCCACACTCGCAGGTTTCGTAGATAAGGCGGGAAATATCCTTGGTCCGGTAGCGGATTATGGGAAAGGCCTCCTTGGTCAGCGTGGTGAACACCAGCTCCCCCTGCTCGCCCGCCGGTAGCACCTCGCCGGTATCCGGATCGATTATCTCAGGCAGGAAGTGATCCTCAAAAATGTGCATGCCCCGGGTCGTCTGCAGAC
Organism: uncultured Desulfobulbaceae bacterium; assembly: GCA_937132035.1. Lineage (GTDB taxonomy): Bacteria > Desulfobacterota > Desulfobulbia > Desulfobulbales > Desulfocapsaceae > Desulfopila_A. Next base: position 4,590 of record CAKZOA010000148.1, read on the forward strand.
ACTCCATGGCCACTCCCGGTCCCATTACCTCGGAAAGGCCGTAGATGTCGACGGCTTTGATGTTGAGCTTGCGCTCGACCTCCTCGCGCATGTTCTCGCTCCAGGGTTCAGCGCCGAATATGCCGACCCTCAGCGAGAGGCTGGCCGGATCAGTATTCATCGCCTCCATGGCCTCGGCCAGGTTCAAGGCGTAGGAAGGCGTGGAGAGCAGTACCGTGGAGCCGAAATCCCTCATGATGGTTATCTGTCGCTTGGTATTGCCGCCGGAAACCGGTATGACGGTGGCACCGAGTTTTTCGGCGCCGTAATGGGCGCCGAGTCCGCCTGTGAACAGGCCGTAGCCGTAAGCATTGTGGACCATGTCGCCATGATGGGCTCCGGCACAGGTAAGGGCTCTGGCCATGATGGAGGCCCAGAGCTCTATGTCTTTCCAGGTATAGCCGACGACGGTAGGCTTGCCGGTGGTTCCCGAGGAGGCATGAACCCTGATGACCTCCTCAAGGGGTGTTGCAAACAATCCGAAGGGATAATTATCGCGCAGATCGTCTTTGATGGTGAAGGGCAGCTTCTGCAGATCGGCCAACGTTCTGATATCATCGGGCCGCACCCCCTTCTCCTCCATTTTGCGGCGGTAGGGCTGCACCCGCGCATACATCCGGGCGACCAGACGCTGCAATCTTTTCAGCTGGATGGACTCCAGGCCGACCCGCGGCAGTGTTTCTATCTCCTCTTCCCAGAACAGTGTCGCCATCGCTCCCCCTTTCTACTTGCTTGCCTCTCTGCCTGCGGCAAAGGCCTGCAGGTTGACCTGCCGGAACCGCTCCGGCACCCTCGTCTCTATGACCTCGGTGCACACGGCCGCATCTATCGGCAAAAAGCGCGACAGGGCGCCGACCATCACCACATTGACCGTTTTCACCTCTCCCACCTGGCGGGCTATGTCCAGGGCATCCACCGCCTTTACGGCAATGTCGCGTTCGGCCAGGACATCAAGGACTTTTTCCGGATAGCTGGCTTTACCGGTGGCCACCGATGGAGGCAGAATTTTCTGGGTGTTGACCACCACCTGACTGCCTCTGTGCAGAAAGGGAAGATAACGGGCGGCCTCCATCATCTCGAAGGCCACGAGAATATCGGCCTTGCCCGGTTCGATCAGCGGTGAATAGACCTTCTCGCCATAACGCAGCTGGGCCGTCACCGAGCCGCCGCGCTGGGCCATACCGTGGACTTCGCTCTTCTTGGCATCAAACCCGGCAGCCAAAAGACTGTAGGCGGTGATTTCACTGGCCAGCAGAATTCCCTGCCCGCCGACACCGGTGAAGAGTATGTTACCCTCTCTGTCCATTATTCCTCCCCCCTGGTGATGGCGTGAAACTTACACAGCGAAGCGCACTGTCCGCAGTCATTGCACACTATTTCATCGATTTTCGAGATTCCTTTCTGTTTCTTTTTATAGCCGCGACTCTCCGCTTCGCCCTCGGCAAAGGGGGTCCAGCTGATCGCCGGACAGCCCAGACGGATGCAGGACATACAGCCGACGCAGTTCTCCTGGTTGGTGAAATAGGAAACGGGCTTCTTCATCTTCATCTCCGGCAGCAGGATGCAGGGTGCTTGGGAAATCACCACTGAAGGCTCCTGCAGGGCGATGGCCTCCTTGAGTACCTCTCTGGTCTTGGGCACGTCGTGGGGATCGACCTCGTAGATATGCCGAACGCCGACGGCACGGCAGAGGGCGGCAAGGTCGATGCTGCTGGCTGCCTCGCCCCTGATGTTGCTGCCGGAGGTCGGATTGTGCTGCTGGCCGGTCATGGCGGTGATGCGATTATCGAGTATGATCAACGTCGAAGCCGAATTATTGTAGACCGTATTGATCAATCCGGTGACCCCGGAGTGGATAAAGGTCGAATCGCCGATGACAGAGACGATCTTGTCATGGGCGCCCTCGCCTATGGCCTTGGCCATGCCGTGGGCTATGGGAACGGCAGCTCCCATGCAGACAGTAGAGTCCATGGCCGAAAGAGGCGGCAGGAAGCCGAGGGTATAACAGCCGATATCACCGGAGACGAAGAGTTTCATCCGTGAAAGATTGAAAAAGATGCCTCGATGCGGACAGCCGGCGCACATGTTGGGCGGGCGCATGGGCAGTTCCGGCGCCTCGAAGAGCTCGTTGCCGCCTTCCGCTTCCACGGAGGATCTGACGATGGCGGTGTTGAGTTCGCCCTGGCTGGGAATACAGTCCTTGCCGCGACAGCTGATGCCCATGGCCTTTATATGCAATTCCAGAAAAGGATCGAGTTCCTCGACTATGATAAGTTCATCGACGCTGTCGGCGAAACGGCGAATCAGTTTTTCAGGCAGAGGCCAGCACATGCCGAGTTTGAGCACGGAGGCTTCGGGAAAGGCTTCCTTGACGTAGAGGTACGACACGCCGGATGTTATGAACCCCCTCTTGCCGTCGCCCTCCTCGATAACATTGCAGGACAGCTCTTCGGCGATTTCCCCGCACCTGCTCATGCGCTCCTCAACCGCGGCCCGCCGCTTTCTGGCATTGGCCGGCAGCATGACGAACTTGTCGGGAACCTTTTCTATGCCCACGGCAATGGGAGACTCTATCTTTTCGCCTCTGGCTACTATGCCTTTGACATGGGCAATACGGGTGGTGATACGCAGAAATACCGGAGTATCCAACTCCTCGCTGAGTTCAAAGGCGGTCTTGAGAAATGCCTTGGCCTCTGCCGGATCCGATGGCTCCAGCATCGGCACCTTGGCGGCGAAGGCATAGTTTCTGTTATCCTGTTCATTCTGAGAAGAATGCATCTCCGGGTCGTCGGCGGTGAGGATAACCAGCCCCCCGCGCACGCCGGTATAGGCAGCGGTGAACAGTGGATCGGCGGCGACATTGACACCGACATGCTTCATCGTCGCCAGGGCACGGGCGCCGGCATAAGAAGCGCCGATGGCAACCTCGAGGCCGACCTTTTCATTGGGGGCCCACTCCGTATAGACACTTTCGTATCGAGAGAGGTTCTCCATAATTTCCGTCGAAGGGGTACCGGGATACCCGGAGGCGACGGTGACGCCGGCCTCAAATGCACCGAGGGCGATGGCCTCGTTTCCCGACATCCATAGTGTATTTTCTTTCATTGCGGCTACTTTTCTCTCCCAGTGGAATGAGTATGAGGGATATGTCGACAGTATCGTTGAAAACACCCAGGTTTGAATGCCACGCACATCGCCCAGCCGAACAGCCGTTGTGGCCAAAGAGATGTTTAATGGGTGTAGAACAAACATCTTACTTACTCCGAAATCACCTCCTCTAGCAAGGATTTTTTCAAACCAATCCCCCTGCTTACCACTGCCATGAGCTGCACAAAAAATGGAAAGACACAGGGCGCCGCTACGGCTCGATTTGAGAATACCGATTATTTTGATATGTTACAGAATCTCGGCGGGCTCCGGCCCAGGCCGTTATCCCGGTTTTCCAAAACCGAGAAAAAAATCCCGTCGCATGACCCTGGACGGACGCGGCCATCCTTTCGTTTGGTCAGGCAAGACAAAATTCCAGCCGTCTGCACCGGTGCTGTAATCGCTTTTGGCCATGTCTTCCCGGGTTGAACCCCAGATGAAAATGATTCCCAACATCGAATTTTCTGAAAAATACTCATAATCCAATATTATTCTTACAGAATTTTCAAAATATACTTATACTATCAGCTAAGAGTCGTCAGCAGAGTTTCGGCCTCTGACTAACGTCTCGGCCAGAGGCGAAAACCATTTCCGGCGACACAGTCGTCCATACCAATATAGTAGGGAGGCACACCACATGTACGTTGGTAGAATAATGCACACCGATCTGATAACTGTCTCTCCCGGCACCAGCCTGGAAGATGCAACCATCCTCATCAAGAAGAAACGAATTGATCATCTTCCCGTGGTCAATGACAGCGGCAGACTCGTGGGCATCTTATCCGACCGCGATCTCAAACTGTATCGGGCCTCTCCGGCGACCACCCTGAGTAAAAACGAGCTCAACTATCTGCTCCAGCAGGTTATTGTCGAGATGATCATGATCAAGACGGTCATTACCATTTCCCCCGGAACCACGGTGGAAAGAGCGGCCCTGATCATGCAGGAAAACGATATCAATGCCCTGCCGGTGACCCAGGGAGAGCAGCTGGTCGGCATAATCACCAGTACCGACGTTATGGGAGTGCTGTTGAGCGCCATCGGTATCAGCGATGACAGTGTTCGCCTGGGCGTCATAGTACGCGACAGCATAGGAGCGTTGGCGGCGGTTTCGACAATTCTTAAAAGGGAAGAAATCAACATCCAGAGTCTATTTTCCTGGCCGGAAAAGGACCACGAAGGTGTTTATCAACTGGTCATGCGTATTCCCGAAGCAAGCAGCGACAAGGCCATCGACGCCCTCACCGACGACGGCTATAAGGTCATCACCTCCTACGAAAAGGATATCACCCCTTTTCTGCCCTGAGGAAGAGAGGGGGCATCTGTATGCACCGCCGCTCCTTGAACAATGATACCGGCGTGCACACTGTATAACAGGAGACGAACAGGAGACGAAAACCCGGGAGCTGTGCTGTTCTTCAGGGCTGGGGCCTGCGCCTGATCCGTGAAAAGCCTCGTTAGCATCAAAAGACCGGCTTCTCACCCATCACCGGAAGCAAAAGTGATTATTCGGGAATAAGACATTTGCCTTCCGACTCATAATTCCCCAGAACAGTGCCAGAGGATGAGCCGGAATCACCCCCAGCACAACCACCC
>CAKZOA010000149.1 GCA_937132035.1 uncultured Desulfobulbaceae bacterium
ATAAAATTTCCTGACACAACGAAGAGATTGAGTGAAAAGGCCATTTTTCAAGGTGCCCTTCATATGTAACCAGAGTGCAGCTATAAGTATATTTAACATTTCAAGGGCTTGATACCATCCACCGTGAAATGGCCGAAGACAGTTTGTCTCCCGATGGAAAACCGTGATGTAAACAGTTTTCCCACCCTTTAAAGAGGTGAAGGAGTGGGTAGTATTCTTCTTAGAAAACGGCAAAAGCCGGCAGTTGTCTAAAAGGTGATCCATGCAGCAGCAAGCAACGGCCTATGCGCTTACGGCTCTGGCAGTTATATTCTGGTCCACTGCCGCCACCGCTTTCAAGATTGCCCTGCGGCATGTTTCGCCCTTTACCCTGCTGCTCTACTCATCACTGGTTTCGGTGCTCGCTCTTTTTGCCATTCTTCTCGTCCAGGGAAAACTGTCCAGGCTGAAAACCCTCTCGCTGCAAACCTGGGGCATGGCGGCCCTGCTCGGACTCATCAATCCTTTTCTCTATTATATTGTCCTTTTCAAGGCCTACTCACTGCTGCCGGGACAGATCGCCATGTCGCTCAACTACGGCTGGCCGCTGGCCCTCACCCTGCTATCCGTCCCCATTCTCGGTCAAACACTCAGCCGCACGCAGTTGATCGCCATTGCTGTAAGCTTTGCCGGGGCAATTATCATTGCCTCCAAAGGCAAGATCACTGCTTTCGGCGGCGTCAGCATGGTTGGGGTGGGTCTGGCCTTCGGTTCAACCATCGTCTGGGCGGTATTCTGGTTGCTGAACGCCAGAAACCGAGTCGACCCGGTTGTCGGTCTGTTTCTCGGTTTCTGCTTCGGACTCTGCTACACAGTGCTGGCAAGTCCACTTTTCGGCGGCGTTTTCCTCCCGCCGCCGAAGGCAGTGCTGCCCCTAATCTACATCGGCCTCTTCGAGATGGGCATCACCTTCGTCATCTGGCTTACAGCCCTGCAGTTGAGCAGCAGCGCAGCTCGGGTGGGCAACATGATCTACATCACCCCCTTTCTCTCCCTGCTCTTTTTGTATCTGATCATTGGTGAAGCCATCCATCCAGCCACCTTTATCGGCCTTTTCATGATCGTCGGCTCCATCATCTACCAGGAACTCGATGCCAAAAGACGGCCGTCGTAGCCGAAAACCGCTGGTTACGACACTATAGATGCCTTGAGTATAAACTCGTCGGTCAGGCAAGATTTATGAAGCAGGGATCCTGTGACCGGCTATACCGGAGCATGCCAGTCACAGAAGCGATGAAGGATACGTTGATTTTTGGAGATATCAGTGTGAAGTATGAGGAAGATCCTTACCCCATCTCCTGCTCGGTGCGGCTTATAATCTCCTCCTGGTGGTCCCGGTCGAGATCAACGAAATAATCGCTGTAACCGGCAACTCTCACCAAAAGATTGCGGTACTCCTCCGGGTTTTCCTGCGCCCGTCTCAGGGTGGAAGTATCGACCACGTTAAACTGGATGTGGTGGCCGCCGAGTCGAAAATAGGTACGGATGAGACCGGCGAGTTTATCGAGGTCGGCGTCGGTTTTGAGTACGCTGGGCAGAAACCGCTGGTTGAGCAGGGTGCCCCCTGACTTGACCTGATCCATCTTCGCCAGAGATTTAATCACCGCCGTGGGACCGCATCTGTCGGCACCATGGGAGGGAGAAGTGCCGTCGGAAGACGGCAGGTGCGCCCGGCGGCCGTTGGCGCTAGCCCCCAGCATTTTGCCGAAATAGACATGGCAGGTAGTGGAAAGCATGTTGAGATGATAGCCGGTACCCTTGGTGTTGGGTTTACCGTCGATGGCAGTAAAAAGACTCTCGTAGATCCGCTGCATGAGCGCATCGGCCCGATCGTCGTCGTTGCCGAAAAAGGGTGTCTTGTTCCAGAGTCTGAGGCGCAGACCTTCGCTGTCTTTGAAATCCGCGGCAAGCGCATCCAGCAGTTCATCCCAGGAGACCCTTGTCTCTTCGTAGACATGGGTCTTGATAGCCGAAAGGCTGTCGGTGACGGTGCCGATGCCGCAACACTGGATATAATTGGTGTTGTAGCGCGGACCGGCGTCATAATAATCCCTGCCCTTTTCAATGCAGTCGTCGATGACCACGGACAGAAAAGGCGCCGGCGAGTATTTGGCATACATCCGCTCAATATAGTTGTTGACCTCGATTTTCAAATCAACCACATATTCGAGCTGACGGCCGAAGGCCTGGTAGAGTTCCTCGAAACTCTGAAAACCTCGCGGATCACCCGTTTCGATGCCCACCTGTTCTCCCGTCAGCGGATCGATACCGTTATTGAGAGTTATCTCTAATATTTTCGGAACATTGAGATAGCCTGTGAGGATATAGGCCTCCTTGCCGAAAGCTCCGGTCTCAATGCAACCGCTGGTACCGCCCTCGCGGGCATCCTCGAAGGTCTTGCCGGCGCGGACCTGTTCCTGGATGACCATGTCGGTATTGAACACCGAGGGATAACCATAGCCTTTGCGGATGACCCGGGCGGCAGCCTGAAGAAAACGTTCCGGCGTCCTGGCACTGACATGGACGCTGGGCTGGGGCTGCAGCAGATGCAGTTCATCGGCCACTTCGAGGGCGATATAGCTGACCTCGCTGACGCCATCGCCACCGTCACGGAGCAGTCCGCCGAGATTGACCTGAGTAAAATCGTTATAGGTGCCGCTTTCCTTGGCGGTCACTCCCACCTTTGGCGGAGCGGTGTGGTTATTGACCTTGATCCACAGGCAGGCCAGCAACTCCTTGGCCGCTTGCCTGTCAAGGCTGCCTTCGGCGAGTTCCTTCTCATAAAAAGGCCGGAGATGCTGATCGAGATGACCGGGCGACATGGCGTCCCAGCCATTGAGTTCGGTAATGGTACCGAGATGGACGAACCAGTACATCTGCACGGCTTCATAAAAGGTACGCGGAGCGTTTTCCGGTACCCAGCGGCAGACCTCGGCGATACGCTCAAGTTCCGCCCTGCGTTCTGCATCGCTCTCCCGCGCCGCCATCTCCACAGCCAGTTCTGCATGGCGCCTGGCAAAAATAACAACGGCATCGCAGGCTATCTCCATTGCCGTAAGCTGCTCGTATTTATCCGAGGCCTGAGGATCGGCAAGGTAGTCCAAGCTATCAATTTCACGTTTAATCCGCTCCTTATAGTCCTTCATGCCGCAGTGGTAAATGGTGCCATCAAGGGCGGTATGGCCCGGCGCGCGCTGTTCCATGAATTCGGTGAACAGACCGGCCCGGTAGGCCCGCTGCCAGTTTTCAGGAACCTTGGAGAAAATGCGGTCGCGCATTGAACGTCCGTTCCAGTAGGGTATGACCTCTTGCTCATAGGTGGCGATATCCTCATCCTCTACCCGGTAGCTGGTCATGCTGCGATTGTTGAGGATGCGCAAATCGTCGGCACTGTGGCAGGTCAACTCGGGAAAGGTGGGCACCGCCTTGGGTGCCGGACCACGTTCGCCGACAATCAGTTCGTCTTCGCCGATGTAGAGCGTTTTCTTCTCGCAGAGATATCTGAAAAATCCCGCACGCAGTACCGGCAGGCTATACTTGCCGCTGTTCTCTGTATAATATTCGGTCTCCAAGAGCGCACGCTCTATGGAAATAGACGGAAGCGCTTCAAAACTTTTCTGCCGCAGTCTCTCAATTCTGGTATTCATTTCATCCTCCCACCTGTACCTCAAGCCCCATTTGCTGCAACATCGCCCTGCACGCCTCGACTTCGACGTCTTCTATCGGCTCAAACTGCAGTGCCTTGTATTCCATGCCTAGTTTTCTGTATTTACCCGATGCCGCACTGTGATAGGGCAACAGATCGACCTCTTCGATTCCCTCGAGCCCCGCCAGAAACTCGCCGCTGCGGCGAATATTATCCTCATCGCTGTTGAACCCCTTGATCAGGGGGATGCGAATGCGAATGCGGCTGCCCGAGGCAGCCAGTGCGGCAATGTTCTCGTGTATTCTCCGGTTGCCGACTCCGGTATAAAGCCTGTGCTTGTCACTGTCCATATGCTTGAGATCGATGAGAAAGAGCTCACAATGTTTGGCCACTTCCAGCAATGTCGCGGTTTCGGCAAAACAGCAGCTATCCACTGCCCGGTGCAGCCCGAGTCGGCCGCATTCTTTGAGCAGGGCCAGCAAAAAATGGGGCTGCTGCAGCGGCTCACCACCGGAAAAGGTCACTCCTCCTCCGGATTCATCGTAGAACGGGATGTCCTTTTCGATCTCCGCCATCACCTCATCCACCCCGGTCCGCCATCCGGTGGCCTCGTGGGCCAGAGCCGGACAGGTCGACACACAACTCTCACAGCTGCTGCACAGCTCCCTATCGCGCTCAAGAATATTTTCCTGCAGCTGCAGGGCCCCCTCGGGACAGGCCTGCAGGCATTCTCCGCAGCCCACACACTTCTCACCGCTCCAGACGAGCGAAATCGGACTATCGATGCCTTCCGGGTTATGACACCACCAGCACCGCAACGGGCACCCTTTGAGAAAAACGGTAGTGCGAATGGCCGGACCATCATGAATGGCATATTTTTTTATGGCAAAGACGGTTCCGGTGATCCTGTCAGCTTCCATCGACCATCACTCTCTTCTGATCATATTTGATAATGTATATCATTTCCAGCTACGACGCCAGCGCCTCCTTCTAAACGGCTCCCCGGGTCTCCATGTATTTGCTGAATTTAGCTATATGCTGCCGTGCCGCCTCTCCTGCCGCCTCTGCGTCTCCCTTCTCCACGGCCTCGGCTATTCGTCGGAGATCCTCAAAATCTTCACGCAGCAACTCTCTGGAGAAGGGCAGATAGCTTTGAAAATAGACATGTACGTTTTCATGAACAGTTACCAGATTCGCCATAATCAACGGGTTTTCGGACATTTCCGCAAGTTTCCGGTGAAACTGGGAATCCAATCTATGAAACTCCTGCCAGTCCCGGGGATCATTTTCGACATGCTGCCGGATGGCGGTAATGATGCTGTTAAGCTTGGCTATTTCTTCTCTATTACCCAGGGCCGCGGCCCTTTCGGCGGCATGGCCCTCGAGAAAGGTACGAAATTCGGCCAGGTGGACCAAGGAGACTTTCTGGTGGCGTATGAGCAGGGCCATGCTGTCGCTGATGGCATCGGTGTTGGCCTCCTTGACGACGGCGCCACCCTTGACGCCGGTGCGTACGGACACCAGCCCCTTCTGTTCCAGCACCCGCAAGGCCTCGCGCACGGTCCCCCTGCTGGTGTTGAACATATCCTTGAGCTTCAGCTCCGACGGCAGCCTCTCGCCCTCCTGCAGGCTGCCATCGCAAATAGCCGTCTGGATCTGTTCGACGACATGCTGATACGACTTGACTGGCACCATCTTGGTAAAATTGAGATTCATGAAATGCTTGCTCCTCTCGGCCCTCCATCAAACTGTTTAATTGTAGGACAATTCTAACACCTACAAATTTCTCTGTCAAGAGCGGCAATGCACCGGCCGGTTCAGCAGCTCAGTCTTTGTTTTTCTCCAGATATTCCTGCCACTCCAGGGGCATCATCGTTTTTTTTCTGCTGTTGCAGCTCTTGCAGCAGGGCACCAGATTGTCCTTGGTACTCCTGCCGCCCCGGGCCAGCGGCAGGAGATGATCCATGGTGAGGTCGCCATGTGCTGTTTTTCTGCCACAGTAGTGGCACATGCCGGCGGCCGTTTTCTGCTGCCACCAGCGGGTCTTGCGAAGCTCCCTGGCCTTGGCCTTCTGGCGTCTGATTTCGGCTTCGTCGGTGCCGTCGAAATCGTACTCCATCAGTGGTCTGCCCTATCCGCCTGGTCCACCATATGGCCGACGAGTCTGCTGCGCACCTCGCCGATAAGATAGAGCGACCCGGCAACGACAATGAGATCATCGTCCCCTGCCAGTTCTTCTGCAGATATCAACGCCCCCTCTACATCGGCAATCAACCGGCACCGTTCCCATAGATCGATTGACAGCGCCTGTCGCAGCATCTCCGGCTCCGCCGCCCTCTCGCCCTGCGGTTTGGCCAGGATAATTGCAGCAGCAAGCGGTGCCACCACCGGCAGGGTCTGCCGCAGATCCTTATCGGCCATCGCCCCCCACACCAGAATCAGGTTTTTATAGGCGTATTCCCGCTTCAGTGTTGCCGCCAGACTGGCAACCCCGGCCGGATTGTGAGCGCCGTCGATGAGATACCTGACGCTCCGCCGGCAGGACGAAGCCTCAGCCACGGCAAGGCTCCTGTCATCTCTGTCGAGTCTGATATACTCCAGCCTGCCGGGCCAGAGCACCTTGGCAAGCCCCCGCCGAACATGTTCCTCATCGACGTTAAATCCACAGGGCTGCAGCAGCACCACGGCGGCCACTGCCAATGAGGCATTCTGCCGCTGGTAATCGCCTCTCATACCACACCGCAGCCGGGTAAAAACCTGCTCCCCCAGCCTGGGGTCAACCGCTTTCCATCTCCACAAACCATCTCCGTCGTCTTCTTCCAGAAAATCATGGCCAAAGAGATACATGGCGGTTTTCTTCTCGCGGCAGTGCTGGTCGATAACTCTTCGACCGACGTCGGCCTCCGCGCCGGTGACAAGGGGAATGTTTTCTTTGATGATGCCGGCCTTCTCAGAGGCGATCTCCTCGAGAGTGTTGCCGAGATAGGCCTCATGGTCCATGCTGACATTGGTGATGATTGAGACAAGGGGGGCGACAACGTTGGTGGCATCGAGCCGGCCGCCAAGACCGGTCTCCAGCACCACCAGGTCCACAGCCGACTCTTCGAACCAGAGAAGGGCCAGGGCAGTGGTGAACTCGAAGTAGGTAATCTTCTCATCCCCCAGAACCGTTCGGACATGCTCTGCCAGCTCGGCAAATTTGGCTTCGGAGATATACCGGTCGTTGATGCGGAACCGCTCACGCACCGAACTGAGATGCGGCGAGGTGAAAAGGCCGACCCTGTACCCTGCCTGGGCGAGAATGGCAGCAATATTGACGGAGACCGAACCCTTGCCGTTCGTGCCGGCTACATGGACAAAGCGAAGTTTTCTCTCCGGCCTGTCAACCCGCTCGAGAAAAGCCTCCATGGCCTCGAGGCCGAGTTTTATCTTGTGCATCTGCAGGCTGTCGAGATAGGCCTGCGCTTCCTGGAATGTCACCTGGCTCTTCTACCCTCTTTGCGGTGTTTATCTTTCATCTTCGCTCACCCCTCCGCTTTTTCAGAGAATCGTCAGTTTGGCGTAATCGAGATGAAGTGATTTGAGACCGTGTCTATCAAAATGTATATCAAGGGTACGGGGCTTTGTCAGTTTTTTTACGATACCGACGCCGAAAAAGGGATGGCTGACCTTACTGCCCAGAGAAAAATCATCGAGAGAGCGCTTGGGCGTCCGGCTTTTGGGGATCGAGAAAGCCACATCTTTTTTTCCTGCCCGGAGACTGGGCTCATCGGTCGAGCGATAGCCGTCGGCAGCATGACCGTCGGCAGCATGACGATAGAGCCCTGGCTGCAGCTCCCTGAGAAAGGGGGACATGCCGACCCGTTTGAAGCGGCGGTCTGTGCTCATCATTTCTCTGGGATAACAGAGATAGAGCCTCTCTCTGGCCCGGGTGGCGGCAACATAGAACAATCTGCGTTCCTCTTCCCACTGATCGCCCGCCAGAGCCGCTGCATGGGGGAACCTGCCGTCGGCCAGACCGATGACGAAGACGACCTGCCATTCCAGTCCCTTGGCCGAATGGATGGTGGAAAGTATCAACCGGTCGCTGTAATGCGCGTCCTCACTCTCCGTTTCCGGCGGATCGATAGTGGTATCGTCGATAAAGGACTGCAGGTCATCGTAGGAGGCCATAATGCCCTTGAGCTGGTCGAGATCTTTTTCCCGCTTGGGGTAGTCATCGCGATAGATCTGCTGGAAAAGCGGTGTGTAGTACTGCATCACCAGCTCAAATATCGCCGTCGGCCTGTCTTCCTCGAGCAGCCGCCTGCACAGAACGGTCAGCTTCTCAAATCCCTTTTTCCAGGCCGGTGCGGCTTTATAGGAACCCAGAGCGGCAACGGGGTCATCCGTGGCGGCAATGGTGGCTGTGATTTTCTGGGCCGTCTTCGGTCCCACCTTGTCCAGCTGCAGAAGTATACGGTTCCAGGACAGAGTATCCTTGGGGTTGACAAGAATGCGCATAAAGGACAGCACATCCTTCATATGCGCAGCTTCGGTCAACTTCAGCCCGCCCCGTTTTTCGAAATCGAAACCATGGGTGCCGAGCTCGACCTCTAGTTTGTAGGAATGGAAGCCGGAACGAAAAAGGACGGCGATATTCTCCAGCTGCACGCCCTCCCCACGGAGTTTTCTGATGGTAGCGGCGACAAAGCGTGCCTCTTCCCGTTCGTCTCGAGCGCTGTAGAGCTCGGGGACAAACTCCCCTTCTATGCGGCTAAAGAGGGTCTTGGTGTATTTTTCCGCTGAGTTGCGGATAATATCGTTGGTCAGCGACAGAATCGGCTGGGTGGACCGGTAGTTCTCCTCAAGCTTGACAATCTGCGTATTTTCAAAAAGCTTGGGAAAGCGCATGATGTTGTAGAAGTCGGCGCCGCGAAAGGAGTAAATCGACTGGGAATCATCGCCTACGACCATCACGTTGTTATGGCCAAGAGCCAGCAGTCTGACGATATCGGCTTGAATCAGATTGGTATCCTGATACTCGTCGACCATTATATAGCTGAATCGCGATGAAATATCCCTGCGCGCCTGCGGATCTTCCTCCAGCAGTCGTTTCCAGTTGACCAGCAGATCGTCGTAATCCATGAGGCCGTGATCGAACTTGAACTCACCATAGTGCTTGCGCAGGACCAGGATATCGTCAAGGTGCTCGCTGAGATGTCCATACTGCTCGAGTATGAGATCTTCAAGGTCCCGGGACTTGTTGACGGCGCCGCTGATCATATTGATGAGTACGCGCTTTGAAGGAAACTGTTTTTCCTTGCCTGAAAAACCGAGCGACGACTTGAGCAGATTGATAATCCCCTCGGCATCGGCCCGGTCGATGATGGTGAAGGAGGAACCGAATCCCAATGAGGCGCTATAGCGCCGCAACAGCATATTGGCAATACCGTGAAAGGTGCCGCCGACCACCCGGCTGCAGGAGTCGTTGAGCAGCTGGCCAGCCCTCCAGAGCATTTCCTGAGAGGCCTTACGGGTGAAGGTGAGAAGCAGTATCCGTTCCGGCGGCACACCGCTATGCAAGAGATGGGCAACACGGTAGACAAGGGTTCTGGTTTTGCCGCTGCCAGCCCCGGCAACCACCAAAACCGCGCCATCAACGGTGGTTACGGCTTCATATTGTTGCGCATTGAGACGATCCCTGTTAATTTGGGGATGGTCTCGATCTGCATGAATTTGAGGTATCTGTGTTTGCATGGCGGCTACTCTACCATAGCCCTTTATCTGCCGCAACGTTGGTTGACAACAGCGGCAGCCGGGCTATATTTAGCAGCCAAAAGTTCCGGCCCGAGAACACCATCATCTGTCAAGAAAAGGTAACACCAATGAAACAAGAAGCCATTGACGCACTGTTCACTCCCCAATATCTGCAAAAGATCTTCCCCAGGAATCGCGCTGATGAATTTTTCGAAGCCCTGCTGGGAGATGCAGACGAGGGAGCCTACGACATCAGCCTGGCCTATCAGGGATGCAGCGACACAATTATCGAACTTGAGCTGCAACTCAAGGAACGTCCGGGCCACTGCCTGGCCTGCAACCTGACCCAGGGACTGCCCACCGTTTTTTCCCGTCACCCGGTCATTAACCTCAAAAAAGTGGTGGAAACGGTCAATACCGATCTCAACGGCACCGCCCGCTGCACAGACTGGTCTCTGGGGTACACTCGTCAGAAAACCAGTGGCCTGCACGCCATCCCCCTCTCCATTACCATCGAAGAGTAATCAGCCTGCAGCACTCTCGCCAGACCGAAGCCGTTCTTCTCACAGGGCAATGAAAAAAGGCGACCTTTGTGAAGGTCGCCTTTTCTATTCATGACACTGGAGTCTGAAGTCTTTCAGCGCACAGCAACCCTTGAACGCCCCTCCGACTTGGCGTGATAGAGAATGTCATCGGCCCTCTCCAGCCAGGCCTGCAGGTTCTCACCTTCTTCAAGCTGGGCAAGACCTATGCTGATGCCTAGTTTGGTCTCGTCATCGGCGCGGATATCCAGCTCATCGATGGACCGCACCAGCCTTTCAGCGAGAATTCGGGCATTGCACTTATCGGTGTTGTCCAGCACCAGGATGAACTCATCCCCACCCATGCGCACCAGCAGATCGGAAGAGCGTACTGCGTTCTGCAAAACGGCGGCAATGGATTTCAAGACTTTATCCCCGGCCAGATGTCCTAAATTATCGTTTATATCCTTGAATTTATCCAGATCCATGGACAGCATGGTCAAGGCATTCTTATAGCGCCTGGCACTGTCCATCATACCGTGTATACGCTCATCGAAGGCCCGCCGGTTGGCAAGACCGGTGAGGGGATCGTTGGAGGCGCGTTCGAAAAGATCCTCATAATCAAGGGCTCGCGTGAGAGAGTCATTGAGAATTATCAGCGAATCATTAATGAGTTCCGCCTCCTCATCCGTCAGTTTTCTTCCCTTCTGAAGAAGAAGAAAGATGCCGGCGTCGCCGGCTTTCTCCATGAGCCATTTGTGAGCGTAATGTCCATGATCGTCGCGGTAAATACCTTCACAGCTGCTCTCGGATTCGATGAGCTGCTCGGCAAAGGCGATGGCTCTTCTTCTATTAGGCCCATGGCCTGAACAGAACAGGTGCTGTTTATTGCGGGTGGTATTGTGATAGCCGATCAGCTCATGTTCGACCAGAGGCGTAAGCCAGACGGAATATGCCTCTATCATTCCTGAAAGACTGAGGACACCGGCTACCCGGGCATGGAGCCTGTTCATTAGATCGAGACGCTGCGTCTGCTTCTTGAAATGATCGAGCTCAACCATAACTCTATCAATATCTGCGAGTTGCTGTTGAGCAGATTCAATGAGTGATGCTTTTGCCGTCGTATTCATACCAATTCCTTACACTGTGTTTTTTTTGTCAGGTAGCTGTACATCTTACTCGGCATATGCGGCGGAAAACTTTAGTTGAATTTTCTCGGTTATCGCTACAACTTGTCTTTGAATTAGAGTGTTTGCAAATCATGTGCCATGTAACTCTCCGCACCTACGACCACCTCGGGTAATAATTTTTTTTCTGATACAATATCTGCCACATAGAGAATATTACCACGGCCCGTGCCGACCTCTGCCGTTACTGTTCATTCCTCTTGGCAACCCCTGTGTCATATTTTTGACAAAGAACCCGTCGCCTCCGGCGCCGGCACTTGTCATAATTTTGACTCGAGGCCTTGAAGTGTTTCCAGGTCGGCGCTGTCTCCCTCTCGAACTCCGCCAAAATGGGACCCGGCGGAAAAGATCTTGCCATTCAGCCGTTGAAAAGGTAGAAAAAGCGGCAACAATCACATCTTCACCTTCTTCCCTTTCTGCAATGGACATAGACACCAGCATAGGCCAACTCTTTTTTCTCGGCTTTCGCGGCGCCTTTCCCGTCGACGACAGCGCCATCGTCACCGACATCGCTACGCGCAATCTCGGCGGAGTCGTTCTCTTCGACACCTTTGTCAGCGGTCGTCCGCAAGACAGTAATATCGTCGACCCTGACCAGCTGCAAAAGCTCAGCACTTTTCTGCAGTCCATGGCGGACACACCGCTCTTCATTGCCGTGGACCAGGAAGGAGGCAAGGTACGCAGACTGAAGGAACACCATGGCTTCCGGTCGTTGCCATCGGCCAGGGAATTGGGCGAAAAAGACCCGCAGGAGTCCTTTTACCAGGCAAGCCTCACCGCAGGTCAGCTTGCCGCCTGCGGCATAAACTGCAACTTCGCCCCGGTGGCCGATATCGATCTCACCCCCTCGAATCCTATAATCGGCGCTCTGGGCAGGAGTTTTTCCTCCAACGTAGATGTCGTCACCGCTCACTGCGAAGCATGGCTCGATGGCCTGCACAGTGGTGGCGTTCTTGGCTGCCTCAAGCATTTCCCGGGCCACGGCAGCTCGACGGCCGACTCCCATACCGGCTTTGTCGATATCAGCTCCAGCTGGCAGCAGCGGGAACTGGAACCCTACAGCCGGCTCTTCGCCACAGGAAAAGTATCCGCTCTGATGCTGGGCCACCTCTTCAACACCCGACTGGATCGACACCATCCCGCCTCGCTCTCCGAAAAGGTTATCGATGGTCTTCTGCGGCAGCAAATGCATTTCGACGGACTGGTCATCACCGACGATCTGCAGATGCGAGCGATCACCGACCATTACGGCCTTGACGAGGCCGTGGTTCTCGCCCTTGGCGCCGGAGCCGATCAGATAATACTCGGTAACAACCTTGCCTATGAAGCCGACATACTCACCAGGATGATTACCGCTGTGCGAAATGGCCTCGACAGCGGCCGCCTTACAGAAACGCGCCTGCGAGAAACCCTCGAGCGCATTGCACGCATTAAAGGAGAAGTGTTATGACTACCATGGAGAAAGAGACACACTCGCTTCTTATCGGTTACCTGCTCTGGATATTCGGTTTCCTCGGCGCCCATCGTTTCTATTATGGCAGGCAACTAACCGGCACCCTCTACTTCTTTACCCTCGGCCTGCTGTTCATCGGCTGGATAATCGATCTTTTTCTGATACCTTCTCTCAACGAAAAGGCTGACCGGCGTTATAAAACCGGACCGGTGGACTACAGCGCCGGCTGGCTGCTTCTCACCTTCACCGGCCTGCTCGGCCTGCACAGGTTCTACATGGGTAAATGGCTCAGCGGCCTGCTCTATCTGGTGACGGCCGGCATCTTCGGTATCGGCTACATTTATGATTTGTGGACGCTCAATGAACAGATCAGCGAAATCAACGGCGGCACAGCCGGATACGCCTGAAACCAGTCCAGACGACGATCATGCAGATGATGCCCCTTTCTTGACTCCGGCCTTTTTGGGTGTTACATGTGATACCAGTCGGGCGGCACAGGATATGCACCTGCTCCTCCCCCAACAACACTATGGAAGCTTATGACACCCAAAGAGACTACAAGCAGCGCCTCGCCCCTTTCGGGAAAGCCGGAAATTGAGTATCCCTGCGTATGGCAATACAAGGTCATAGGAGAAGACTGCACCCACCTCGAAGAGGCGGTTGAGGAAATCTGCGCCCCCGTACCCGTCGACCTCAGCTATTCGCACTCCAGCTCCGGAGGCAAATATCACAGCTTCAACGCCGAAATAGAAGTTCAGGACGAAGAAGCGAGACTGTCCATCTATCGGGCTCTGCACAACCATCCCGCCATAAAATTCGTGCTCTAAGATTATGACTGCAGAAACTCCATCGCACTCCCGGCTTGTCCCCGTTCTCCAGGAAGGTATACGCGTAATCCAAATGATCCTCTTCAAGGAGCTGCGCAGGCTCTACCAAGAGAAGTACGCCGACAAAGAGACAATGGAAAGGTCCATGCTGGCCGGGGCCGTTATCAATGCTCTTTTCGGTGTGGAGAATCCCGAAGACAAATTCCAACGGTTCAACCGGGATAACACAGCGATAATCGAACAGGAACTTTTCGGCTTTGGCGCGCAATTTCCCAATTTGCTGCCTTACATGACGGATGCTCTCAGGGTACAGGCTCTCTGTGACCATCAGCTAGGGGACGATTCAACGCCGGCGCTGAAACAGGCCGATGAGCTGGGCATACTCATCCTCGACCGCGATGTGCCGCTGCCCTCGGTCTTCATGACCAGGGTTCGGGTTCTTGGCGAGCAGTACGGACTCACCGTCGCCCCCGTTCAGGTGGCTCCGGAGGACGATAACCTGCCACAGTAGCAACCGGGAAGAGTGAGATGACAGGGGCTGGCTGCAGAACCTTCCAGTCTTCAGTCATCTTCTGTCGGCTGCAGCCGCACACGCACCACCCCCCGCACCGAATTGCAGACATAAAGGGCTTTGGCCCCTTGTATGTCGGCAACGGTGAGAGAGCGTTCTTCAAGCGGCACCGTACCGCTGTCGATGAGGTAGCCGCGCAGCACGCCAGCCAGCACACCGTCTGCCAACGGCGGTGTCATATACCGACTGCCGTCATAGACAACGACATTGGTGATACACCCCTCGGTGACATGACCGTGTTCGTTGGTAAAGATCACATCGAACAGCTGCGTATTCTGCGCCTGCTCGAACTCCTCATCATAGAGCATGCGCTGCGTGGTTTTATGGTGCAGCCAGAGTGAACTGCTGTCAATTTTTCGCTCACTCAGAGCCACCGACGGCAGAGGACCTCGAGGTTCTTCCGGCTTCTCGGGCAGAAGCAATCGCTCTGGTGCGGCACAGGCCTCTGATGCGATCCGAAAGCTTCCATCTTTTTCCAAAAGCAGTCGAACGCGAACGTTGACGGCCCTGAAGTCAGCCGCGGCTTTTTTCAAGGCGCTCTTCATCTCGGCCGGGACATAGCTGAAGAGAAAAAAGCGGGCGGAGTCCTGCAAACGTCGGAGATGTTCGTCGAGAAGGAAGTACCCGCTGCTTTTTCGCCACAACAGAGTTTCAATAAGCGCAAAGGCCGGCCGGGGCGAGGTCAAAAATCGGCCTTTGAGCAGACACTCCTGCCACTCCTGCCGCGGATCCGAATCATGCACTATTCCCGAGCCTATTCCCATTTCCCCTTTGGCTCCGTCAAGGACGACGGTGCGAATAGGCACATTGAAGGCAGCGTCGCCCTGCGGTAGCACGTATCCTATAGCTCCGGTATACACACCTCTTCGGTACTTTTCGAGCTCATCGATTATCTCCATGGTGCGAATCTTCGGGGCTCCGGTTACCGAACCGCAGGGAAAGAGTGCCTTGAACAGTTCAAAAAGGGTGACACCGGCCAGAGCACCGTCGCCGCTGCTGCCGGTGATGGTAGAGGTCATCTGTAACAGGGTTTCGTAGGTTTCGATGTCAAAGAGGGAATCGACCCGGACATCGCCGCCGCTGACGTGATGCATCAGACGACCGAGATCGTTGCGCAGGAGGTCGACGATCATCACGTTCTCGCTCTTATTTTTTACATCCGTCTGCAGAAAGCATCGGTTGTTCTCATCCTCGGCCAGCGTTCGCCCTCTTTTCACGGTTCCTTTCATGGGCCTCACCGTCACCCTGGCGGCCTCTTTGCGGAAAAACAACTCGGGAGAAAAGGAGAGAATGCGCTGATCCTGCCAGCGGATATAGGCACCGTAGCCCACGGACTGATTGCGCCGCAAGTCCTGGTAAAACCGCTCGACCGAACCGCTGAAGTCGAAGAGAAGCTTGAGAGTGTAATTGACCTGGTAGGTATCTCCCGCCTCGATGTAGGCGAGAATTTTCTCAAGAGCCTCGACATATTCCGCTTCCGCCTGGGTCAGGCGGACATTTTTCAGACGATAGTCATCGTTGAGGCTCTCCGGGCGGCTGGCCAGGGGGAAATCGGTAACACCGCTGCGGTGGTCAAAAAAGCTGCAGTCGGCGAAGACGCCGACGTCGGCCAGCAGGGTACTACGGTCCTCATTCCGTCTCAGCAAAGGTGTCAGGCGCTGCTCGAGCAGGTAACCGAATTCATAGGCGAACCAACCGGCAAGATAATAGCCTTTGCCCCGGTAGTCCTCCAACGTCTGAAAAAACCCGGCTACATCTTCGCCTTCGCGGAACTGCAGCCGTGCTGCCGGCCGGGTGAAGAGCAGAGAGTGCCTGTTGGTCTCATCGGGTTTGGAGGTGTCGAGAAGAACAAATTCCTGGCATTCACCTAAAAAGGCGTACAATCGTGATAATATATTATTGGTAATGACTTTCATCAAAATTATTGAGGAAGCCGGCTGTTGCCCGACATGACAGCATAGAAATATGTTTTAATTAAGGAAATAACGGCAAAAACCGCATCCCGCCCCCTTCGGTGCCATTGAGCTCTGCCAGGGATATTGCATGGCACCTCAAAATAATCTATAGTACCCCACCCTTCTCTTGAATTCTAGAATGTATGTAACCTGTGGTCTTTAGCACAGCCACGCAAAAGGTTAAAGATTTTTCCAATTTACTCTACCCGGTGCTGCGGTGTAAATTAGTGTTTGTGTATCATCACAGTACTGTGAGAAAGGACATATGACAGGTGTACAAACAGTATCAGGCAGCCTCTCCCCTCGCCTCATGCTCTCTTTTCATGTCCCCCCAACGGAATGCAAATCCGAAAAACCAGATACCGCCGCCTGCGCCCCCCTCTGCAGCCAGGTGTGCTGCAATTGGTTCTACGGGAAAATCATTCGCAAAACAGACTATATAGAAAGTTGCAAAACAACCAAAAAAGATGATACAGTAACATCATTCTTCCCCATGCAAAACTCATATTTGCTTCATATTGAACATCGCATTACGTGTATGTTGAATCGACAGCAGTGTATTTTTCACTACTAACCAAGGAGAAAACTCATGTCTCGGAAAATGGTCACTATTGACGGCAATCAGGCCTGTACGCATGTCGCCTATGCCACAAGTGAAATTATTACCATCTATCCAATCACCCCTTCCTCTCCGATGGCTGCAGAGGCGGACGCCAAAGCCGCGGTCATGCAAAAAAATATCTACGGCACGGTGCCGGTCGTCAACCAGATGCAGTCCGAAGCCGGTGTCGCCGGGGCTCTCCACGGTTCGCTGACGACCGGAGCCCTGTGCACCACCTTTACAGCCTCGCAGGGCCTGCTGCTGATGCTCCCCAATATGTATAAGATCGCCGGTGAACTCACCCCCACCGTCTTTCATGTAACCGCCAGGGCCATTGCCTGCCAGGGCCTCTCCATTTTCGGCGATCACGGCGACGTCTATGCGGCACGGCAAACCGGCTGGTCCATGCTCTGTTCCCAGAACGTTCAGGAATGCATGGATATGTCCCTTATCACCACCCAGGCTTCGCTCAAGTCGCGAATTCCCTTCCTGCATTTCTTCGACGGTTTCCGCACCTCCCACGAAATCCAGAAAATCGAGGAACTGACCTATGAAGACATGACGAACGTCATCGACGAAGAACTTATCGCAGCCCACCGTGGCAGAGCTCTGACTCCGGACCGGCCGACCATTCGGGGAACTGCCCAGAATCCGGATGTCTACTTCACCGGCAGGGAAACAGTCAATAAATACTACAACGCCTGTCCCTCCATTGTTCAGGAAACCATGGACCGATTTGCCAAAATCACCGGTCGACAGTACCATCTGTTCGACTACCACGGTGCTCCCGATGCCGAGGACGTCATCGTCATGATGGGTTCCGGCTGCGAAGCCGCCGCCGCCACCATCGATTATCTCATTGCCCAGGGTGAAAAAGTCGGCATGGTTATTGTCCGCCTCTACCGTCCTTTCGACTGCAAGGCCATGGTCAACTCTCTGCCCAAATCGGTGGAACGCATCACCGTGCTCGACCGCACCAAGGAACCCGGTGCCCCCGGTGAACCGCTCTATCTCGATGTCCGCGCCGCCATCGGTGAGGCCATGGACAGCAACAGCTCCCTCTACCCGCCGCTGGTCCTTTCAGGCCGCTACGGTCTCGGCTCGGCCGAATTCACCCCGGCCATGGTCAAGGCCGTATTCGACAATATGTCCGCCATGGCTCCCAAGAACAAATTCTGCGTCGGTCCCCATGACGATGTCACCTTCTCGAGCCTCGATTTCGATGCCGATTTCAACATCGAAGGCGAAGATGTCTACCGCGCCATGTTTTACGGTCTCGGCTCCGACGGCACAGTGGGCGCCAACAAGAACACCATCAAGATCATCGGCACCGAAACCGAGAATTCTGCCCAGGGGTATTTCGTCTACGACTCGAAGAAGTCTGGCTCGATTACCACCAGCCACCTCCGTTTCGGCAAAAACCCGGTGATAGCCCCCTACCTGATCGACAAGGCCAACTTCATCGCCTGTCATAACTTCACCTTCCTCGACCTTGTCGACATGCTCGGCAACCTTGAGGAAGGAGGCACCTTTCTGCTGACCTCCAGCTACAACAAAGACGAGGTTTGGGAACACCTGCCGAAAAAGGTGCAAACGGATCTCATTGCCAAAAAGGCCAAATTCTATATCATTGATGCCATCTCCCTCGGCCAGGCCCTCGGCCTCGGAGCCCGCATCAATATGATCATGCAGACCGCCTTTTTCATGATCTCAGGCATACTCACCGAGGAAGAGGCAATCGACGCCATCAAGACCGCCATCAAGAAAACCTATGGCAAAAAGGGCGATAAGATCGTCCAGATGAACTACGATGCCGTCGATGCCGCCGTTAAGAACATCACGGAGGTTCCCCTCCAAGACAAGATAGACGGACACGACATTCCCCCGACGGTTCCTGGACACGCACCGAAATTCGTCAAGGAGATCACCGCCACCATGATGGAGGGCAAAGGCGACACCCTCAAGGTTTCGCAGATTCCCGATGACGGTACCTGGCCGACGGCTACTACTCAGTATGAAAAGCGCAACATCGCTGTTGGTGTGCCCAAATGGCTGCCGGAAAACTGCATTCAATGCGGTCAATGCGCCCTCATCTGTCCCCATGCCGCGATCCGTACCAAAATCGTCCCCGAGCTCAAGGACGCACCTGCCGATTTCCAGTCACTGGATGCCATCGGCAAGTCCTTCAAGGGCCAGAAATTCATCGTCCAGGTCTTCAGCGAAGACTGCTGCGGCTGTACCCTCTGCGTCGGGATCTGTCCGGCCAAGACCAAGGCTCTGGAGATGATTCCCAATACCGACGAGGTGCGCGAGGTTCAGAGCACGAACGTGGAGTACTTCCTGGCACTGCCGGAAATCAATCCAGCGGACATCAACCCGGCCAGCATCAAGGGCAGCCAGCTGCTCAAACCGCTGTTTGAGTATTCCGGCGCCTGTTCGGGCTGCGGCGAGACTCCCTATGTCAAGCTGGTAACCCAACTTTTCGGCGACAGACTCTACGTGGGCAATGCAACCGGCTGTTCCTCCATATACGGCGGCAACCTGCCGACCACTCCTTACTGCAAGCGTACTGACGGTCGCGGCCCAACCTGGGCAAACTCCCTCTTTGAGGACAATGCCGAATTCGCCTACGGCATGCGGGCCACCGTCGACAAGCTCGACCTGCAGGCCAGGGAGTTGCTCGAAGAGGCAACTGCCAGGAAATTGATCGCCAAAAAGACCGCCACGGCCCTGCTCGATGCCGAGCAGAAAACCCAGGTGGATATAGAAAAGCAGCGCGAGAGGGTGGCCAAACTCAAGGATAGTCTCAAGGACAGTACGGATGTCATCGCCCTACGTCTGCTGCCACTGGCCGATTATCTGGTCAAAAAGTCGGTCTGGGCCTTCGGCGGCGACGGCTGGGCCTACGATATCGGCTACGGCGGACTCGACCATGTCCTCGCCTCTGGCGAAAACGTCAACATCCTGGTCATGGACACCGAAGTCTATTCCAACACCGGCGGCCAGATGTCCAAGTCTACTCCGCGTGCCGCCACGGCCCAGTTTGCGGCCGGCGGCAAGAAAATGCCGAAAAAGGATATGGGAATGATCTTTGCCACCTACGGCAATGTCTACGTCGCCAAGATCGCTCTTGGCGCCAACCCGACCCAGGCCATAAAAGCCATTGCCGAAGCCGAGGCCTACGACGGCCCCTCGCTGATTTTGGCCTACGCCCACTGCATCAACCAGGGATTCGATATGGCCAAGGGTCTGGAACAGCAGAAAAAAGCGGTTACCAGCGGCCACTGGCCGCTGTACCGATACAACCCGGACCTGGAGGATCAGGGCAAAAATCCGCTGCTGATCGACTCCAAGCAGCCCTCCATCAGCTTTGAGGAATATGCCATGAGCGAAAACCGCTACCGTACGCTCAAGCGCGTTAATCCGAACCAGGCTGATGAACTGATGTTGCAGGCCCAGAAGGACGTGGACAAGGCCTGGAAGTTCCTCAAGGGACGGTGGCAGTCTCTGGAGCCTGAAGGCGAGGACTCGAAGTAATATATCAGCAGCATCGTTCTGCTCCCGAAGAGCAGAACGATGCCGGAGCTGAGAATGAGAAAAGGCCGTGAACGGAATCCGTTCACGGCCTTTTTATATTTGCAACGAAGTCGAGTCCAAACATTTCATGGACAATCGCCGCCTCTCGGAAATTTTGTTCGTCTCAAACAGTTCGTTAACACCCTCCATCCTTCGCCGCTTCAGCGAGGGGCTTATTTCTTCTCCGTCTTCTGCTTCTCCCGCTCCGTTTTCAGCTCTTCATATTCCTTTATCGAGCTTAGAACCGATTCATCCTGGCGGGCTTCCATCTCTTTCATTTTTGCCTGAACCTTTTCTTCCCTAATCTTCAGGACCTGGGCGCCGAAAAGGGTCGCAGCCAGATAGACGAAGGAAAAATGCATCAGTTCGACGTCGTCGGTTCGTATTTTTTCAGTGGTTTCTTCGTCGATTTCATAGGTGTCCAGAAAAGAGCTTTCAAAAATGAACCGTCGAAAGGAGGCGAGGTCTGTAGATGCCATGAAGAACATGCGCTTGGCCTGGTCCGAGAGTGAGGCCTGATGACCGAATGATTTCCGCCGCATAACCAGCCTCAGCCACTCCATGTTCATTTCATCACGCACGTCGACACCCTGGTCGGCGCGCCATTCCTCTATCGTCCAAACCTTGTCTTCCTCGAAGCCTTTGCAGTGTTCCTCCTTGACGATAAAGAAAAATTTCTCCTCCTCGCTAGCACTCTCATTGCCATCGGCATCCCGGGTACCTCCTTCATGAAAGTCAGCCATACCTACGGGATAATAGCGGCAGGCCGTCGGTCGGTCGCTGTAAACCGTGCAGCCTTCAGGGGTGACAAAGGGACATTTGTTGTCCTCCTGCCGCAACTTGAGTTGCACCCCCGGCATATCTGTCTTCTCCAGATAGGTCGGCTCGGTGAACTTGTGCAGAAACTCATGGGCCGGCATGTCAAGCCGCTTGGTCAACTCCAGTATGTCATAGGGAGTCAAAACAATCTTGATGCCGCCGCAGCAGGCGGTGAAACAACGGACTCCGGGATGACACCTGAATTTGATCTTCGACCCCATAGTCAGTTTCTGCGGCAGGATATTGGATGGATTCAACTCTTTGCCAAAAAGGCTTTTTTCTTTATCCGACAACTTCTTTTCATTCATTACAGCACCTTATATAGAAAAAATAAAATATTCCGTTGCAGTGTGTGTTTACAGCATGGCCGCATAGTGTAAACTTCATCGCCAGAACTGTCAAATCAATTCACACCGCGTTCAGTACAACCGTTCTTTTCATTTTTTTTCAGTACTTTAGTCACTCCAGTGGCTACTTATCAACTGCATACCCATAAAACTCAGCTTGCTAGACGAAACGGCTGTACGTTATTCACTCCCGTCATTGCGAAATGATGACAGAGAAAGTCTGGAGTTACGTATCTACATGATTGTTGGGGAGTTGATTTTCCCAGGTAATCAACAATTACTATTTGCCATTGATTGTCATGACGTTATTTGTTGCAGATTCTTTCCAAAATTCGTATATCCAGTGGTAGCCAGTAACTTTCAGGGCGCTCATCCCGTTTCCAGAGGATTCACCGTATGAAACTGTTCAACCCAACTTTCGATTTTTCATCCGTCCAAACCGTAATCTATCATCTGCCTGATGGTCAGACCCTCTCTTTGAAAACCGAGGGGATCCAGGACTATCTTGATTTCGAACTCGATTTCGGCCATATATGCGATACATCCGATATCGACGGCGTTCTCCATTTTTTTCCTAAAGGAAACGCCTGAAAATCCTGCCCCTACAATCTGCTCTTCACAGTCTCTTCCCATGAACATAGATCCACTCAGCGACGGCCATATCCATACCCACTTCTGCCATCACGCCGTCGGTACCATGGAGGAATATGTCACTGCAGCCATTGTAAAGGGCATGAGACGTATCTGTTTTCTCGAGCACATGGAAGAGGGCATCCAGAGCTCACGTATCACCTGGCTCAGCGAAGCCGATTTCGATGAATATTTCCGCCTCGGCAAAGCTCTACAGAAAAAATACGAAGGGAGTATTACCATCGCTCTCGGAGTGGAGGTGGGGTATAACCCCGAGTGTTCCGACCGGTTGCTGGAACGTCTGGCGGCACGAGACTGGGACCAAATCGGCATCTCCTATCATTTCCATCGTCTGCAGGCAGATGAAGACCATTTCAACGTCGTCAGCAAAAGCGATCGACGGGTCTTCAATATTAGCCTCCAGGAGGCTGAAGAGATTCAGAGACAGTACTATCGTCTGCTTATTGAAGCGGTGCATATACTGCCTGGCACTCTGCTCTGCCATATGGACGGCGTTCTCCGTTACTATCCCGAAAGAGGCCGTCTCGCCCCGCCCTGGGAGCTGATCGACCAGCTCCTGGAAACTGTCGCCCAAAGGGGTATGACTCTCGAGTTGAACACCTCTGGAATCAACATCCGTGGAGAAGCTTTTCCCGGAAAGGAGATACGCATGCGGGCGGAAGAAAAAGGCATCGACTTCCAGGCCGGATCCGATGCCCACAGGCCGGAAGATATCGGCTACTGCTTTGAGAGGTATGTCAATACCTGAGAGAAAAGGACTTTTTACTGAAGACAGCGGTCCATGGCCTCTTTCAGCGAAACGGCATTGAAGGGCTTATGAACGATTTCATCGACTCCGGCCCTTTTGGCCGCCTCCAGATCGTTGACCTCATTCTGGGTCGTCACCATGATGATGGGCAGCTCTGCTGCGCTGTATTTCCCTCTGATAACTTCGGTCAACTGCACTCCGGTAATGTCGGGCATATTAAGATCCGTCAGCACCATCAGCGGTTTTTCACGCTGCAGCCACTCCAGGGCGGTGGCCGGAAACTCGAAAACCACCGGCTCATATCCCAGTTCATGCAGGGTGGCCTTGTAAATGTTGAGTATCATCCGTGAATCGTCGACGGCAACCACCTTGGGCCGTGTCTCATCATCGGCGTTGTCGTCAAATTTCCTGGCAAATTCCTGGTAGCCGCTTTCGATCAGCAGGTCATGATAATGGCGCCTGGTATCCTTATGGGTATGGGGCAGGTAGACAAGGGCCATCTCCTGAAAATACTCCTCACCGCTAAGGCTCTGAAAAATTGTGTCTACCTGCGCATTGACAATTATCTTGGCAATGTGCCGGGCCTCGTCATCCTTGCGACGCAGCAGGTTTTTGATACCTGCTGCGAGAATGTCTGAATAGTTCCTGTCTATAGCTCTGGCAGCGGCAATACAGACATGGTCTTCCCGGTCTACGAGACCGGCTGTCAAAGTATACGCCCCCTTTCGCAGAGGCAGCAAGGCCAGCGCCTCATAGGCGGCAAATCTTACATTGGCGCTTTTCGGCTCATTCTGCAGCAGTTTGCGAATAGGAACAATGGCCGATTCATCGCCTATGTCTCCCAGCACATTAAGGGTGTGGATAAGAAAATCCGGGTCTTTCCTGTTGAGGTTTTCAATAAGAAAGGGTACGGCCTTGGGACCGATGGTAACCAGTTCCTTCTTGGCATAGGTACGCATGTGCGCATAATGGGAAGCCAGAGTTTCGTTAAGTTTTTCAAGAGAGACGTGATCCTGGACTTCGCCAAAAATAGAGAGAATGAGAAAATCTATTTCGTTGTCCGTTCCCATTCTTTCGGCAAGCCTGTGCATCGCCGTCGGCGTCCCCACCATTCCCAGAGACTGGACGGCGGCGATGATCAACTCACGGTTGGCAGCATAGAGAAAATCGGTGAGGGTGTTGGTGGCCTCCGGATCACCTATCTGTCCCAGCGTCTCAATGATCAGATGCAGTTCAGCTTCGTCAGTTGAAGCAGAAACCATACCGATGAGCACTGGCGTTGCCTCTTCAAATCTTAAATCGGCAGCTATTCGTATCAGCTCGGTTTTGTCTTCAATGCGCCGGTCCTGCAATAACTCCAAGAGCTTCTCAGGATAGGCCAGCATGCTGGAAAGCAGAGTTTCCCTGACGATGGGCATGGAGTCGGTGACATCTGAGTGCTCCCGGAGAAGAAAGAGCAGCAAGGGAACAGAGAATTCCAGCGGCGCTCTGGAAAGATCGAATAACAGCCGATTCCTGGTTTTCTGATCGACCTCGCCGATATGGGCAAAAACCAGCTTGGCCTTCATCAGGTCGCCGGTTTTGATGTTCGCCTGGATTTCTTCCACCATATGAGCATAATTAAGTTCTGACATCAACGTTCTTCCTTTGCCGTTTATCGTAATGAAGCCTCAGCTAGCTTTTCGCTGGGGAGTCGTTCGGCACAGCACTACTGGCCTGACTTCCGGGCTTGTATTCCCGCAACATCAGGTTCCGGTTACCGCATATGATAGCATAAAAAGGAAGAAGCTGCCATTCCAGGCAAGGGGCAAGCCTTTATAGTCACATATAATACCTGCGAATAGAGACACATCGGCGGCCCTCTTCACCTTTCGAGCTCAGGGCAGCCACTCGGCCCCGATCCGTTTTATGACGTTATATCCGCCACATAAAACAAGGCTATTGGTAATGCCCACAGAATCGAGAAATATTTGAATTTCGTAGGACCTGCTGCCGGCGTTGCAAAAGATAATGAGCATTTTATCCGTGGGAAGTTCGCGGTAACGCTCTCTGATCTGATCGTCGGGAAGAGACAGCCAGACATCGGCACCATATTTCTGCACGAAGGGTTCCGCCTGCTTTTCATGGCGGACATCAAGGCTCACCCATTCCGGTCTCGAACTGGTATCCTCCATCCAGCAATAGAAATCTTCCATGGTGATCTGCCTCAGTCTGCCGTCGCAGAGATTTTCGGCAACGTAGGCAGCTGCATTGATTGTATCAATGGCAGAGGAAAAGGGCGGAGCATATGCCATCTCTAAATTGGCAAACTCATCAATGGTGGCACCTTTGCTGAGATAGGCGGCTGCGGCATTGATACGGGCAGAGATATTGTCGCCCATGGGGCCGAAGGCCTGCACGCCCAGAACTTTCCGGGTTCTCCTGTCAAAGACCATGACGCAGCATATGATATTCTGGGAAGGATAGAAATGAGCCCGGTCTGCAGGCGCCGTCAGGGAGAAATCGGCATCATAGCCCTCGGCCCTGGCCATTTCCATACTCAACCCGGTTGAACCGACACAAACTTCGAAGGTTTTCATGATGAAACTACCGACGGCTCCGTCAAAGGTCGTTGGTATTCCTGCAATATTGTCACCGACCACCCGACCTTCCTTGTTGGCCAGGGAGCCGAAGGGGGCATAAAAATTCTTGCCTGAGATGAGATTGGCAATCTTCACACAGTCACCGGCGGCATATATCGAGGGATCCGATGTCTGCATTCTACGGTTAACCACAATCCCCCCCATCTCGGAAACCCGCAGACCTGCATCCTCTGCCAGCTGCGACTGTGCCCGTACACCGACCGCCATAATAACAAGGTCGGCCTCCAGTGTTCTTTCCGGGGTGCGGACCGAACGTACCCTGCCGTCTTCGCCGACAATTTCTAAAGCACTTTCACCAAGAAAAACATCAACGTTATTCTCCCGCAGATGCTTGCAGAGCATGGCAGACAACGACCACTCAATCACACCCGGCAACAGCTGCTTCTTGAATTCGACGATACTGGTCTCAACGCCCCAGAGATCCGTCAGGGATTCGGCCATTTCTATGCCGATGGCACCGCCGCCGATAACCACCGCCTTGCCAACCTTACCCTTGGCGATACGGTCCTTTATCTCGATGGCCTTGTGCAGATTGGCAATGGTAAAGACGCCGTCAAGTTCGGCACCGGGTATGGGCAGGACGTAAGGCTGCGAACCTGTCGTCAATACCAGCTTGTCGTAGTCGATCTCTTCTTCGGTATTGCTGGTGAGATCGAGTACACGCAGTTTCTTGTTGACCCGGTCGATGGCAAGAGCCCGGGTCGAAGTGCGCGTACGCACTCCCTTGTACTTCTCAAAATAACTCTCATCACGAAGCACGTGAAAGCTTGTAGAGCGCAAAGCCGACTCGTCGGCCACATCACCGGAGATATAATAGGGGATACCACAGCCGCCATACGAAATCAGTGTGTCCTGATCAACAAGGGTCACCTCGGCCTCCGGCATCAACCTCTTGACTCTGCAGGCGGCTTTGGGACCAGCTGCCACACCACCAACAATCACTATTTTTTCAGACATATGCTGCTCCTTGTAAGTAGAAAAATACGGTGCTATGTTTCAGGCATATGAACACCATAACCGCCCTTTTTCAAGTCCTTTTTCCTGATCGCGTTTGCCGTTTTCATTTCTTCAGCTTCTCAAGGCAGAGCCTGTGACGTGTGTCGAAGAGTTGTCTGTTTGTCAGCCACAGAGCCGAGACGACACCGAAACCGGTGCCAGTGGCGATTAAAAAAAGTATTAAGATTTGGTACTTTACCGCTTCAAGCGGTGGTGATCCGCCAAGTATCTGTCCCGTCATCGTACCCGGCAGACTGATGATGCCGGCCGCAGCCATGGAGTTGATTATTGGTATCATCCCGGTCCTCATGGCATTTCTTCTGATATCGCCACTGGCCACCTGCCATGTCTCTCCAAGATACAGGCGTTGCTCTATCATATTCCGCTGCGCATAAAAATCGGCGGTCATCCGGTCAACGGCAAGAGCGATGCCGGTCATGGTATTGCCGAGCAGCATACCCAGCAAGGGAATTGCGTATTGCGGGGCATACCAGGGATCGACGCCGATTATCACCACCAGGGAAAAAAAGGTCAGCGTAAAGGATGAAACACACATGGAGACGACACCGATACCGTAGCCGTAAAACCCAGCCAGACGGATCTTCTGGCGCACCAGCACCTCCCTGCCGGCCAACAGCGTCATCACCATTCCGAGACCGATAATCAGCCACAGGTTGGGAGAGGCGAAAAGCTGTTTGAGAACCAGACCGATGAGCAGAAGCTGGACAGTAGTCCGCAGGCTGGAAATGAGCAGCCGTCTCCCCAGGCCGAGACCAATTATGGAGGTGAGAATGGCCAGAAGAATAACCAGTCCGGCGGCAACGCCAAGATCAATAAAACTCAGAGGAATAACGCTCATACTTTTTCGGCCTCCCTACACACCCGGTAACACTGGAAATGAAAATGTGAGCATACCAAAGAATATTCTGGCACAACAGTCGTGACGGCACCAGCAACCGTCTGGGGCCACTATTCTCCAACATAGATTGCGGTCACAATTTCTCAAGCCCCGACCGAGACACACGCAGGCAACGATGGGTGATGCGCTGCAGCTGATCGAGGTCATGGCTTACCCAGAGTAACCCGATGTCGCCCTGCCGTAGATACGTGAGTAAAAGCTTTTCCACCAGCAGCATCGACTGCGGGTCCAGCGACGAGGTGGGCTCATCAAGCAGCAGTATTGAAGGAGCGAGCACCAGGGCTCTGGCCAGGGCCAGCCGCTGGCGCTCACCGCTGGAAAGTCTGGCAACCTCCCAGTCGATAACCTCGGACTCGAATCCGAGGCTGCGTAACAGTACATCGACATTATCGCTGTCGGCGCCGATGAAGTGCTCTCCGACGCTGTCTCGCCACCATAGGGACTCCGACGGCACCAGGGCCACCATCTTCCGCCATTGCGGTGCAGGGTAGCTCTCGACCGGCTGCCCCCTGTAATAAAGAGCTCCCCCTCCAGGAATACACTGGACCAGTGCCCGCAGCAGCTGGGTTTTGCCGACTCCCGAAGGTCCGGTTAGCCCCAGGGCCTCGTTTTTTTGAAGGATGAAGCTGTAGGGACCATTATCCAGGTACCGAAGTTCCTCTACCCTGAGAAGCTCATCATTCATGGGAGCCTCACCACAAACGTGGTGCCGTAATTCTTTCGACTGGTGACGATGATCTCGCCGTTGTGGCTGTCGATGATGTTTTTGGTGATGGAAAGACCGAGACCGGTGCCTTTGCTTTTGTCGGTGAAAAAAGGATTGAAGATATGCTTGACCTTATTCTCCGACATGCCCTTGCCGCTGTCTGCAATTTCTATTTCCGCACCGCCGCCTCTCCGGCTGCGTGCAGCCACTCGCAGCCTGCCGCCGTCATTCATCGCCTGCAGGGCATTCACCAGAATATTAAGTACGGCCCGGTAGAGGAGTTCGGCATCATAAGCCGCCCGCACCGGGGGAGCATCCGGCTGATTATCAAGCTCGACATCCTGCTCGGCTGCTTTAGGCTTTATGAAGATCAGCGCCCTGTTGAGAACCTCGTTGACATCGCCGAATTTGAGTTTGACCTCCTGGGGTCTGGCAAAATCGAGAAACTCCATGGTGATGGTATTAAGTCTACTGGTCTCTTCAATGACGATGCGCGCCAGATGCTCATTGTCCGGTGCCACTTTTTTGATGCGTTTGGCAAGAATCTCTGCGGTACTGCGGATTATGCCAAGCGGACTCTTGATCTCATGGGATACCGTTGCCACCATCGACCCGAGATGGGCCAGGCGTTCGGACTGGTTCAATTTCTCCTCAAGTTGCAGCCGTTCAACCACCCGCTGCTCCAGTTTGCGCGAAGCCCGCATGACGATGATACTCAGTACCACGAAAAGCACCATCATCACCATGCTTGACACGAATATAATGCTTCCCTGAAGTCTGATGATGGCCTTATAGTCGCTGGAGAGATCCTTGACGATTTCGATCACGCCCATGATGATCTTGCCGCTTTCGCCGCCAGGCCCTACCTGGCGAAAGGGAATATAGGTGACCAAAGTGGCCTTCACCGGCTGGGTCCCTGGCAGCAGGTTGAGAACCGAACCGGAGGAGAGAAACCTGGAGTTGGTGATGCCCTCGAGAGCCTTTCGGTACTCGGTGCCGCCCACATCCTTTTTGCCGACCCGCTCTTTGATGGTAGAATAGGAAATGACGTTAATCTTTGAATCGTAAATGGTCACCGACTCAACATTCATCCCCTGGATCACCTCACGGATGATCTTGTCGAGACTGGAAAACTGATCGGGATTACTAAGTTTAATGGCCCCGTAGCGCAGCGCTGTCAATACCACGAATCGCCTGAAAACCTGCTGATTCAGATTCTCGGCAAAGGCTACCGAATACTCTTCACTCTGTTCGAGCATGATCTTTCTGGCATGATTCGATATGACCCAGGAGAGAAAGAGGGTGAAGACCAGAATGACGCCAAGACTTGTGAAGGAGAAATATTGGACAAGCTTGAAGGGTTGCAACCCGGCATCGATTTTCTGCTGCCGGATGGAATCAAGCACCTCGTATGATTTCCCCTTACCTCTCACGGCATACCCCACATCGTCGACATACAGCTGTATCGCATGCCATGGTGGATGCCCCTGAGAAGGCCTTTTCATATTCGTCCCAGAGATAATCATGGCTGATGCCGTGATCAATTACATACCAGGGAAAATAGCTCCGGGAATCACATCCTGAAAGAATCAATTTTTCGACGGCGATATCCCTTTTTTTGACGCTGCTCTTCCAGGGAACTCCCCTAGAGACGACATCGAGCAGCACTCCGGCCAATCGCCTGTCTCCCCGGGAAAGCAGGGCCTGAAAGAGGGCGCTTTCCGGTCTGTCCGCCTGAAAATGAACATTGGCAAATGGTCGTATCCCTTTCTTGAGAAACGCTATCTTTTCTTTGAGGCTTCGGACCGCCTGCTGCATGGAGGCGGTTTCATCGACTCCGAGTCGTCTGTCAAGGGCGAAGGAATGATACTGAAAAGGCGTCCATGGTTTGGGGACAAAGCAGTTGACGGAGAGATATATTTCCGTAAGGCGTCCCCTCTTCTTGCCAATATCGTCAATGCTCTCCTTCATCGTTTCCACGAGACCTATGAATTCCTGGAGATCGGTCTGGGTTTCGGTCGGCAGGCCA
This sequence comes from uncultured Desulfobulbaceae bacterium, assembly GCA_937132035.1. Classification (GTDB taxonomy): domain Bacteria; phylum Desulfobacterota; class Desulfobulbia; order Desulfobulbales; family Desulfocapsaceae; genus Desulfopila_A. The sequence goes on from CAKZOA010000149.1 coordinate 29,973, forward strand.
ATCATGACATAGAGCTTGAGTTTGTAGATCCCTGCCTCCGTCAGACGACGGGCGGCCTGGAGCAAATCCGCTTGATCGAGTCCCTTATTAATGACACGGCGAAGTCTTTCAGAGGCGCCGTCTGGTGCAATGGCTGCACTTTTCAGCGACGAGCGGGCCAAAAGCTCAAGAAGCCCATCGCTTATTCTATCGGCCCGCAGAGATGAAAAGGAAAGAGCGCATGAACTCTTAAGCAGGTAGGTACCGACCTGATCGAGGGTGTCACCGTCGGCCATTTCCATGCCGAGCAGACCGACTCGTGTATCCTGCCGTGCCCGCTCGGAGAGGCCCCGAACTACGGCATCGGCATCCCACAGCCGCGGCGGCCTGTATATAAACCCGGCGGCACAGAATCGGCAGCCCCGGGAACAGCCCCGGCCGAGTTCGGTTAGATATAAGTCTGAAAACTCGGCCTGGGGTGTCATCAAAGCAGAGTGTGCGGCTACATCGCACTCGACGACACTGACCCTGCTGACGCGATCGGGAGCGCCGGAGACGGCATCGAGCCCCGTACAGCGACCATTTTCGTATTTCGGTGTATAGAGCGCCGGCGCATAAACCCCGGCAAATCTGTTGACACAGTCGATATAGAGACCGCGGCGGTCGGAGATTGTCTCATGCTGCTGCAGATAGGTGACAAAGTCGTCCAGCAGCGGTTCCGCTTCGCCTATAATGCAGAAATCCATGAAGGCCGCGATGGGCTCGGGGTTCATGAAGACAGCTACTCCACCGCAGACAAGCAGAGGAGAATGCTCCGTGGATGCGCGCTGTTCGGCAAAAGGCTCTATGCCACCATTGAGGAGGAGTCTGACGATATTGAGATAATCGTTTTCAAAACTCACCGAAATGAAAATCAACGGAAAATCAACCAGAGGCCGAGCCGATTCCAGTGAGAGCGGCGGCCCTTCGCCGTCGTCGAGAAAAAACCGCTCGCAGACGATATCGTCGCGCCGGCTAAGCAGCGCGTAGACCAGTTGAAAGCCGAGGCTGGACATGCCGACGGTGTAGCTATTGGGATAGATCAAGGCAACCGGGGTCTTGTCTTTCCACTTTTTGAGGTAGGTGC
>CAKZOA010000150.1 GCA_937132035.1 uncultured Desulfobulbaceae bacterium
GCGCCCGCGCGTGAGGATCCTCGTCTTCGGCGAGACCGGCCAGGTCGCCCGCGAACTGGCACGGCGGGCGATAAATATGTCGCCGCCGTTCTCCAGTATGATTTCCTGCCCCCCCTCCTTCATCAGGGTCCTGCCGACATATTCGGCGATGCCACCAGCCACGGCTGCCATTGGTCCTACACCTGCCCTGCGTGAAGCATCATACATCTGCTGCACCAGGGGTGGTGCAGTAAAATCCCTGGGCAGGGGAACAAGCGAGTTCAAAAAACCTGGGGTACCGATAATATGTTGTTCCAGCTGCAGCCGGCACTGGAGCACAATTTCCTCGGCACGTCGCTGTACATCTCTGTCGGCCTGTATATGCAGGTCGGTTTCCTTTATATGCACATGCGAGGCAACCAAATGCCCGGCACCGGCCAATTGTCGATAGGTTCGGACTCTGTAAGATTGAGGGGATTTGCGTTTATGTCTCGCTTTCATCGCCACCGGGCGTTTACAGGAGGACCGCGAAATCGATTTCGGGCCTGTGTTCAGCTCCGTCCCGGGATCCGAGACAGAGAAAGGTTGCACGGTTTCAACACTATGCTATTGTAGGATGATGTCTCCTGCAGTGTGCCGTTTCATGCTTTTGGAGACTCCTCCTTCTTAAAATACGCTATTCCATGGCTTCTGTACAAGAAATTATCCTTGTCTTCACCAAATACCCTGTTGCGGGGCAGAGTAAAACCAGACTGATTCCGGCTCTCGGCGCTGAAGGAGCCGCCGATCTGCAACGGTGGATGACACGTTTTATTGTCTCCACAATAGACACCTACATTCAGGAACAACAGACAGCTGTAGAAATATACCACGACGGCGGCAGCAACGCATCCATGCAGAACTGGCTTGGCGGCGAGCGAATCTATCATCAGCAGAGCGAGGGTGACCTTGGCCAGCGGATGTATACTGCCATTGCCAGCCGTCTGCCCCGTTACCACTCAATTATTCTCATCGGCTCCGACTGCCCGGCTGTCAGCACCACTCACCTGGCGGCGGGCTTCAGCGCGCTGAGACGGCACGACATCGTCCTCGGTCCGGCCTATGACGGCGGCTACTATCTCATAGGGGCCGGCAAAACGATTTCCCGGGAGGCACTCGCCTCTGTCTTTACCGATATTCCCTGGGGAGATGCCCGCGTCCTCGAGCGCACCCTGGAGAAGATAACCGATCTCAAACTTAACTTCCACCTACTGCCGAAACTCCATGACATTGACACGCCGAACGATCTCAGGTATCTCCATCATCATTCCGACACTTAACGAGCGTGGCAATATAGCCCTGCAGGCATCGGCTCTGGCCAACTCCGGCTGCGAGGTCATTGTCGTTGACGGCGGCAGCGGTGACGGTACGGTCGAGACGGCCGAAAAGGCTGGTTTCACCGTCTTCTCCAGTCCGCCCGGAAGGGCGCGCCAGCTCAATTTGGGAGCACGAGCGGCGGCAGGGGGAATACTGCTCTTCCTTCATGCCGACACCCGCCTGCCCAGCGGCTTTGCCTCGACGGTTATCGCTGCCCTACATGACTCCGGATGCAGCGTCGGTGCCTTCAGACTGACCATCGATGAGCCTACGCCTGCCCTGCGTTTTATCGCCTGCTGCGCCAACCTTCGCTCCCGGCTTCTGCACCTCCCCTACGGCGACCAGGCCCTCTTCACCACCAGAGACATTTTTGCAAAGGCAGGTGGTTTTGCCGAGCTTGCAATAATGGAAGATTTCCTCTTCGTCAAAAAGGCGCAGAAGCTTGGTTCTGTACTCATTACGGAAGATTACGTCACAACCTCGGCAAGACGCTGGAAACGCAAAGGAATTCTGCGCACGACCATGATAAATCAGGTGATGGTCGCCGGATACTATCTCAAGATTCCACCGGAAAAACTGGCCCTACTCTACGACCGCTGAGCTCGTTGTTTCACCCTGCTCCTCGCCGCCATTCTGCTGATCCTGGAAAAAATCGAGAAGTTCCTTGGTGGTTATTGCCGGTGACTGCTGCATAAGCGACTTTCTCACTTCCTCATCCCGGATGACGGTGCGGGCAAAGTCGGTCGCCCGGTTGAGACCGTCACAGGTCCGGCATTCTTTCAGCATGCTGTTTTCCGGAGACAGCACCGAGCCCAGAATCATGTGCAGCAATACAACGACGATAACCGCCAGTCCCCCCCCCATCACCGCCCCCAAGAGCGTATCGAACCATTTGCTGATAACGATTTCCACAACCCTGGAAAGCAGTTTGCCCAGGAGCAGCGCCGCCAGATAGGTCACCACGAACAGAATGACCACACTGGCGACAAAGACCACCTTGGGATTATCCGATACATCTTTTAAAAATGGGAATAATCTGTCATGATACTGGCTGGCGACATAATAGCCGATAAGAAGTGACAACAGGCCGATCACCTGCTTGAGGAGTCCCAGCCAGACTCCCCGGGCCACAAGGAGAGCGGCAATGCCCAGTATAACAAAATCATAGCCTGTCAGATTGATACCGGTCTCCATGTGCTCTTCCCCTGCTCTGTGCTGTTTACGCTGTGTGATGAATGGCTGCCGCTCACTGGAAACAGTAGCAGGAAGGCAGTAAAATGCAATCAATATTTACCTGATGTAACAGTAGAAACCGATGATTTTGGAAAACATAGTGCCTCGTCGTCTGCTCGTGGCTGCACCGCTCACCTTCGGCGCTGCAGCCCAATCGACAGTGATGGTAGACATCGAGGATATCACCGCCCGGGGACGGCAGCACGAGCATCTGTTGCAGTGGCTCGATGAGAACGAACACCGCAGATGGTCTGCCTTCAGGCTGGATAAGCGTCAGAACGAGTGGCTGGCCGGTCGTCTCTGTGCCAAAATGGCCCTTGCCGGTCTGCTGGAAAGAGAAGTCGGCGGCAACCTGAAGACCCTAGGCATAGACAATCGAGACGACGGCAGACCCTATGT
>CAKZOA010000151.1 GCA_937132035.1 uncultured Desulfobulbaceae bacterium
TCGGTAATCGCCGTCACCTCGGCGCCCACTCCGGCAAGTTTGGCCAGCTCGTCTATCACTTCCACCCGTATCAAGGTGGAGTCCATATCGAAAACCACAAGCTTTCTATTGCGGGTGTAGATATTGTCGGCATAAAAGCTGATGTCGATACCGTTGTTTTTGGAAATCTCCATGAATCCCCGACGCATGTCCTGGGTGTTCTTGGGCTTGCCGCTGGCGTTGAACTGAATGCTGGCGCGCGGTTTCGCCTGTGGTGTCGCCAGCGATATCCTGCCGGTGAGTCGGGAAATGGAGTCAATATTGAGCCCGTTTTCATAGATTACCGTGGTGACGGCGGCGATCTGCTGGGCGGTAAGTTTCTCTCCCAGCAGGGTTATTTTGCGTCTCTCCCTGCCGTGGGCTCTGACCCAGGATTCGTAACGGTCATGGTTCACAGACTTGATGTCGACAGCAAGACCGAGGTTGTGTCCCTCATACAGCATGTCTTTATACAAGGAGGGAAAGTCGGCCGCCTGAGGGATTTCTACAAGTATTCCAAGAGATATATGCTCATGGATGACCGATTGACCTATATCCAGCACATTGACATCGTACTGGGCGAGAATCGAGGCGAATTTGGAGTTAAGTCCCTTCCGGTCTCTGCCGGTAATATTGATCAGTACTATTTCACTCATGCAAAAAGTTCCATGTCTCAGTAGGCTATAGCGTCTGCTACGCTCCATCTTCAGGATGACGATAAAGATCTTCCGTGTTTTTCACGGCAATAGTTGCCCTTTTTCTGCCATTTTGGCAACACCTCTCTTACCAGCAGTGAAAAACTTTGCCACACCAGATGCCATCTACCTTACGATTTTTTCTCCGCGTCTGGAATGACGGGCAGCTCGATAGTAAAAACGGTTCCCTTTCCCGGCTGCGACCGTACCCTGAGAGAGCCTTTGTGCTGATCAGCGACAATATAATAGGAGATGGAAAGACCAAGCCCGGTCCCTCTGCCGACATCCTTGGTGGTGAAAAACGGCTCGAAAATCTTTTTGCAGGTAGTGCTGTCCATGCCCACGCCATTGTCTTCGATTTCGATAACGACGCCGTTCGTTGTACCTGTGATTCGCAATGCCAGGGTCGGAACCTGACCGGAATTGCGGTTTTCGGCGATGGCATGGGCGGCGTTGCGGATAATATTGAGAAAGACCTGCTGTATATTGGTCTTTTCACATTGGATTACCGGAACATCCTCCTCATAGTCCCGACATAGACAGATTTGGCGAAAATCGTAATTCTTTTTCAGATCGTAATCGGCCAGACCCAGGTCAAGAGCGTTGTCGAGCAGTACACGCACATCGGCTTCGACCAGAGAGGAAGCACTTGTTCGGCTAAACGACAGCATGTTGTGAACGAGTCTGGCCGCTCTTTCCGTGTCACTGCCGATTATCTCAAGGAGCTGTTCCACTCCCCTGTTCTGCAGATAATGCCGCAGCTGTTCAAGATCCAATCCCAGTTCGGCAGCCGCACTCCGGTTCTGCTCCAACTCAGACGAGAGACGCTTTCTTACCACCTGCAGGCTCTGACTTACCGAGGCCAGGGGATTGTTTATCTCATGGGCGATACCTGCCGCCAG
>CAKZOA010000152.1 GCA_937132035.1 uncultured Desulfobulbaceae bacterium
GCCCACTGACGAATGGGCCTGGTCTTTATCCGTCCCTTGATGACCACCGCCGAATCGCCGAATTTATCTACACCGAATATCTCCGGCTCCTCCAGCATCAGTCTGCCGAATTCCTTATCTGCACACATCCGCGCTCCCACCTCTTTGAGCACGGTTATAACCTCGTCGGTATCTTCTTTATAGGCCACGCCGATTTCAAAAACATAGGCCGACCACTCGTTGGTCATATTGGACAGCGTCGTTATGGTGCCATTGGGGAAGATGTGGACCACCCCACCCAGATCGCGGAGTACAATGGTGCGAAAGTTGATTTTCTCCACCAGCCCGCCGGTACCGTTGATAATGGCGACATCCCCCACCCGTACCTGATTCTCGAGAATGATGAAGAAGCCGGAGATAATATCCCTGACCATATTCTGGGCACCAAAACCGACGGCAAGGCCGACGATACCGGCACTGGCGATAACAGGTGCGATGTCGACGCCCAACTCCTTGAGAATGACCAGCAGCACCGTCACCCACAGGGCCAGGAGTGCTCCCTGCTTGAGTAGACGGGTAATGGTTTCAACCCGCTTTTCCGATTCCGAAGCCGGCTCGCCCTCTTCGACGCTTTTTCGCAAAAGCCGGCGTTCAAGCCGTTGGATAAAGCCCAGCAGCAGTTTCATGACAATCCAGGCGATTAAGAGGATTATGAAAATCCGCAGACCGGTCTTGATGATGTTTTCCCAGGAAAAACTCAGGAAAAATTCGCGTACGATATCCATTTTCTCTCCTTGTGTTGCCGCACCGCCCTGGCCGGTGTAAGAGGTGTCCTCAGCCGCTCAGGCAGGCAAAGGCACCCCGATATCTAGAGTCTGGCCGCTAAGATGGCCTGCCGCTCATCACTTCCCAGATCTGCGGGATTATTCTTGCAGCTCGAAGCCCGGGCCATGGCAAGCAGATCGCCTGCGGTGATGCCGAAACGTCCCAGCGGTTCTATACCACAGTCGGCGGTGAGCCCCTGGAGTATTGCGATAAAGGCATCTTGATAATAGCTGTCGCTTCTCTTGTGCCCCTCACTCAAAAGTCTTCCCAGATGTGCATACTTATCCAGAGCCAGCGAACCGGTATCGACGTTACGCAGCTTCTCCAGAGTCACCGCATTGGCCTCGGCCATCAGTGTGGCACAGACCAGACCGTGGGGTATGGCAAAGCGGCCGCCTATGGTCGAGGCGAAACCGTGAACGACGCCAAGACCGGCATGAGACAGAGTAATGCCGGAGACACAGGCAGCATATGACATATTGACCCGGTCTTCAAGACCGACCTCCGCCCGAGACAGCCGCGGCAGCGATGGTTTCAGCCGGCGCAGAGCCCCCCAGGCAAGGTCGTCGCTGAAAAAAGAGGCAGCGGTCGACAGGTAGGATTCCACCAATTGGGTGAAGGCATCCATGCAGCAGTACGCGGTCTGCTGCAGCGGCAGTCCAAGAGTCAGCAGAGGGTCAATCAGGGCGATATCGGGAGTGTAGTTCTCATGCCGCAACGATTTTTTAAATCCCCCCGGGCCTACACGCGAGAGAACGGCATTGGCGGTCGTCTCGCTGCCGGTGCCGGCCGTTGTCGGTACGGCTATGAAGGGCACCTTGGTACCGTCGGGTTTTCTGGTACCTACTCCTTCCAGGTACTCCACCACACTGCCTTCGCTCTTCAACATCGCCGCCGCCGCTTTGCCACCGTCGAGAACCGAGCCGCCGCCTATTGCCGTCACCACCTCAATGTTATGACGACGGTGGCGACGGCATATATCATCAATGCCTTCAGGAGTCGGTTCCGCCTCAATACTTCCATGATGCATCTCTCCCCCCAGCCTCTGCAGGGATCCCTCAAGCACCTGCCAATGTGGCGACCTCGTAAAGGATCCTCCTCCGGTCACCACCAGCACGCTGCTGCCGCGGCTCTCTATCAATTCGGGCAGACGGGAAATGCCTTCTTTTTCAAAGACGATTCGCGGCAGTTTTTTCACGGTAAAAGAGTCTTTTGTCATATTCTCTCCTCGCCTGTGTTTTATAAGCGACCCTTTTGCAGGTTAGAGAGGCCTGCAGACCAAAAAACCAAATCCACCCCCTCTCCTGTGCCTCCCCTATCGACCCATTTTTTTTGCTTGACCGAGGAGACGACATCTGCTAATGAGCAATCATAGAACACTCTCTAACGGGATACAATCATGTATTTGACCACACCTGCCTCCATTATCAGCGGTATTTCTCTGAGCGGCCTCGTAATCGCAGGCGTGGTCGTGGTCGTCCGAATTCTTTCGAGCGGAGCGCCAATGTAGGGATTGTTACCAGATATCAGATACACACCCCCTGCCGGCGCTCGCCGGCAGGGGGTTTTTTTTTGCTCAGAAAAACCACATTCGCAAGGAGGAACGGACAATGACTACCATGAACGGAGCGGAACTCCTCATCAGGATGCTTGAGGTACAGGGTATAACCATCATCACCGGCATCCCCGGCGGCGCCAACCTGCCGCTCTACGATGCCCTCCGGGCATCGACAACCATACGACATGTCCTCGCCAGACATGAGCAGGGCGCCGGCTTCGCCGCTCAGGGCATGGCCCGCTCCACGGGAAGCCCCGGTGTGTGCATAGCCACCTCCGGACCAGGCGCCACCAATGTCCTCACCGCCATCGCCGATGCCTATCTCGATTCCGTGCCGGTCATCTGTATAACCGGCCAGGTACCGAAATCCCTCATCGGCACCGATGCCTTTCAGGAGGTCGATACCTATGGAATGTCCATTCCCATCACCAAGCACAACTTTCTTATCCGTTCAGCCGATGAAATACCGGCGACCATTGCCAGGGCCTTTGACATCGCTCTTTCCGGCAGGCCGGGTCCGGTCCTTGTCGATGTCCCCAAAGATGTCCAGCAGCAGGTCATCGAAGTCGAAGCCCTTGAAACGGCACCGCCGCGGAAAAGCAACGCTTGCTGCGGAAAAGAGGAAATAGTCCGGGCGGCGGCGATGATCAATGATGCCAGCAAACCGATTCTCTATCTCGGCGGCGGCGTCATCAACAGCGGTGCGGCCGATGTGGTCCGCAGCTATGTGGATATATGCGGCCTGCCGGCCACCATGACCCTCATGGGGCTCGGCGCCGTTCCCTCTTCGAATCCCAGGGCTCTTGGCATGCTCGGTATGCACGCCGCCCGCTCCACCAATATGGCCCTCGAGGAATGCGATCTGCTCATCGCCGCGGGCGTCCGCTTCGACGACCGGGCCACCGGTAAAATCTCCGAGTTCTGCCCCAACGCCGATGTCATCCACATCGACATCGATCCCAGCGAGGTACATAAACTGCGGCGCGCCAATGTCGCCCTCATCGGCGACCTGAAAGTCTGCCTCGAAGAACTCCTGCCCCTGCTGCAACCACGCACACGAAGCGACTGGCACGGCCGCATCGCCGAGCTCAAAGAACGGTTCCCGCTTGCCGTTGCCGAGTCGCTCATCCCGCAAAAACCCTACGGTCTCATCCGCAAGGTTGCAGAAGTTGTCGGTGACGAGGCCATTATCACCACCGATGTCGGCAAACACCAGATGTGGACGGCTCAGGTGTATCCCTTTTCACGGCCGAGGCAGTTTCTCACCTCCGGCGGTCTCGGGACTATGGGTTTCGGTCTGCCAGCGGCAATCGGCGCCGCCCTGGCCAACCCCGACAGACTGGTGGTCTGTTTCAGTGGCGACGGCAGCCTGCAGATGAACATCCAGGAGCTCGCCACCGCTGTTGAAAACAGGCTGGACATCAAGATCATCATCTTCAACAACAATTCCCTGGGCCTGGTGCACCAGCAGCAGAACCTTTTCTACGATGGCCAGGTCTTCGCCTCGGAGTATGCCATAGATATCGACTTCGCCGCTATTGCCAGGGGGTTCGGTATGCAGGCCGTCGATTTCAGATTCTCGCCCCTGGCTTCTAACCTGCTCAAAGACGCCCTGCTGGCCCCCGGTCCCTGTCTCATCAACGTGCCCATCGACAAGAGCGAGGAAGTCTATCCCATGGTGCCACCGGGTGCCGCCAACTCCACCATGATCGGCGGCTTTGCCGCAGACATTAAAAACTGAGAGGAATAATCTATGGATAACGCCAGAGAAGGAATACTGATCGAGCTGACAGTCAGCAATCACCCGGGAGTGATGTCTCATATCTGCGGCCTGTTCTCACGTCGGGCCTATAATCTGGAAAAGATCCTCTGCTTTCCCCGTCCGGGCGGGCAGGAATCGAAAATGTGGCTGCTGGTAGAGGAGGAAGACAGGCTCGACCAGGTGCTCAAGCAGATCGACAAACTCGAAGACGTCCAGACCATTGATTATCGCCGCAACAGCAGGGGCTTTTTCCTGCAGCTGGAGGAAATGGTCGAGAGGCTCTAAAAGCCTGTCGAAGAAAACTCTGTATCCCCATCTCCACGTTGTTTACAGG
>CAKZOA010000153.1 GCA_937132035.1 uncultured Desulfobulbaceae bacterium
CTGAACAGCGGCGTAAAAAGAGAAGAGGCCGGCTTTACATTGATGTCATGCGCAATGGCTACGGGCAGACCGGCGTGGTACCCTATACCCTGCGTCCGGTCACGAAAGCCGCCGTGGCTACACCCCTGGAGTGGCGGGAGCTGGAAGAATTCCGGGGCACCGCTGGAAAATACACGTACTACAATATATTCAGGCGGCTTGCTCACAAGGAGGATCCCTGGAAAAACATCGGCCGCCACGCCCGCTCTCTGCACAATCCCACCGAGAAATTAACGACTCTGTGCCGGTAATAATGAAATTACGAGCAGTGCCGGCAGAGATGTGCAGCGCAGGACACTTGTCCTGTCGTATCGGACTGTGTGCTCCAGCCTCTGTGCCGGGGATGACAGCGCAGAGCTCTTTGGGTTTAATCAGGCAGGCAGCGTGGCGTTGACCATCAGAAGATGCAGCCGGGAGAGTGGCATACTATTTGAAAGTCTATCCTTGCGACACGATAAAAAATTTTTCCCATGGAGGTATAGAGTATGCGTGTTCCTTTGGATATATCGTATCAGGGGCTCTCGCGAAGCGAGGCGATCGAAGAGATCATTCGCCACGATGCAGCCAAACTTGAAAAGGTGTGCGACAACCTGATCAGCTGCCGGGTAGGCCTTAGCCTCGACCAGAAGAGCAGCACCAGCGGCAATGAGTATCGCCTGAGGGTAGAAATGCGGGTGCCGCCGGGGCACAACCTGGTAGTCACCAACACCCCCGGGGGCAAGGAAGACAACAGCGATCTGCCGGCCATGATCAAAAGCACCTTCAAGACCGCCCATCGTCGGCTGCGTCAGCAGATGGACAAGCAGCAGGGTGAGAAAAAACGTCACCCCGGCCAGGAAGTCGGCGGCTTCGTCACCAAAATATATGGTGATGAGGGGTACGGCTTTCTCCGCTCGCTGGACGGAGATGAAATATATTTTCATCGCAACAGCATAGTCGGTTGCCGCTTTGAAAGTCTGGAACCGGGGGCAGGAGTCAACTATACCGCCGAACTTGGCGAAAAAGGACTCCAGGCCAGCACCGTCCAGGTCATCCAAAGTACTGCCGGGCGAAGTGTTGAGGAAGGCCAGGACCAGGACGATGTCTCGCCGCTTGGCTGGCAGCGCCAGAAAAAATAGTGGTTTTGTCCAAGATGGTCCGCTCATCCTCTGTTCCGACGATCATGGATGTATCTGTTTGAAATGGTTTGAGAAAATTGTTAAACAGGCAATGATTGAGGAGAAGTATGCTTGCCATTATCCAAAACTCCGCCCAGAAGCAGATGCAGGATTTGCTGGCCGATGCCGGCATTGAGGGTTAACGGCGGCAGCCCGTCGGATATCCTGGTGAAAAATGAAGATTTATTAGCGCGTTTTCGCCGAAGGATCTCTTGGCCTCGACGAGGCCTACATGGATGGGTGGTGGGAGTGCGAGGCACTTGACACCTTCTTTTATACAATACTGCGCCATGAGGTCGACAAAAAGATTGGAACCGCACCGGCGTTTGTCGCCAATGTGGTCAAATCGACGCTTTTCAACAGGCAGAACAATCGTAAAGCCCATGAGGTTGCGGAAAAGCACTATGATGCCGGTAATGATCTCTTTACCCGCATGCTTGATTCCCGCATGAATACAGCTGCGGTTCCTGGGAGAATGCTGCAGACCTCGAGGAGGCCCAGACCGCCAAGCTCGACATGATTTGCCGCAAGCTACGGCTCAGACCGAACATGAAGCTGCTGGATATCGGTTGTGGTTGGGTGGGCTGCTGAAATATGCTGCCGAAAACTATGGTATTTCCGGCGTCGGCCTGACCATTTCCAAAGAGCAGGCGCAGCTTGCCGAGGAGCAATGTGCCGGCTGTCTTCCGCTTTCGTGGGAGTCTGCTTATTGGTCGGGCGGACAACCCCGAGAACACCGAGAACAGCACCTGACCACTGGGGACATGAGAATATCCTGGATTTTCAGGGAGGCGGAGGAGATCTGAGCAGCTGTCTCAGCCTTCCGCCTGGCGCTGTTTGAGTTTTTCGAAGAATTTTTCCGTGTCGTCTTTGCGGCAGAGTTCGGTCGCCTTGGTAGTCAGGGCCGCGGTTCCCGCAGCCATGCCATAAAGAAAGGCTTCCTGCAAATCTCTGCCCTGGTGCAGCGCCAGGACCAGAGCGCCGACAAAACTGTCTCCTGCGCCGACGGCGCTGACCTCTTCGACCTCGAGACCGGTTATGCGCTTCTGTTCATCACGGCTGGTGAGAAGGGCTCCATTGGCACCGAGGGTCAGCACCAGCACCTCACAGCGGCCCTCTGCCACCATCTCCCGGCATTTTTTCTCCTGTACCTTTTCCTCTTCAAGGGAGCAGTCACAGACATATTCCAGTTCGCGCTGGTTTGGCTTGAAGAGGTAGACGGGCTGTTCCAATGCTTTTTT
>CAKZOA010000154.1 GCA_937132035.1 uncultured Desulfobulbaceae bacterium
CCCCCACCGGCGCCGCCCTGCTCAAGGTTCTGGCCCAAAGTTTCGGTCCCATGCCGCCGATGACTACCGCTGCCGTGGGTTACGGCGCCGGTAGTCACAGCCTCGAGGGCGACCAGCCCAACCTCTTCAGACTGATCACCGGCACAGCAAGAGATACCGCCGAACACCAGGAAGTGGCCGTCATCGAAAGCCACCTCGACGACTGGAACGGCGAGGGTTTTAGTCACCTCTGCGACGTACTTTTTGCCGGCGGAGCGCTTGACGTCAGCCTGACGCCCATGCAGATGAAAAAAGGCCGACCGGGATACGACCTGCAGATCATAGCCCCTTTGTACCTGGCTGAGGAGATGCGCCGCACGGTCTTTGTGGAGACGACCTCGATAGGCGTGCGCTACCGTCGTGAATTGCGCCAGACCCTGCCCCGACAAGTGGTTGAAATAAAAACGCCCTGGGGGACACTCTCCGCCAAGCGTGTCGAGACTCCAGTCGGGGCGAGGATCTATCCCGAATATGAGGAGTGCCGCCGGCTGGCAAGAGAACATAAGGTTGCCCTCCAGCTCATCTACGACACTGTCAGATCAGCCGCCCAGCAGCTGTGAACCATGTCATCATAGCTGTCGCCACCGGACTCCATGCGGGAAATCTGTCTGCCGGCCCCCGAGGGATTGCGGTTTCTGCTATCGCCTTGCTGCTGTGGCTGCCGCTGAGAAACCTGCCGCTGCCGGCATACGTGGCAATGCTGCTGTCTTTCTATGTTCTGGGCTTTCTTGTCGCCGGAACTGCCGAAAAACTTTTTGACAGGGCCAACGCCCAGCCCATCGCCATCGACGAAATAGGCGGCCTGCTGGTGAGCCTGAGCATGGTACCTCATCATCCCCTGGCCTGGGCACTCTGCCTGGTCGCATTCCACCTCTTGCACCGCCTGAAACCATGGCCGATCACCTGGATCGGCCAACATCTCCACGGAGGTCTCGGCATCATGAGCGATGATCTCGTCGCCGGCATCTACGCCGGCGCCTCTCTCCAGCTGCTGTATCGGCTGGCCGCCCTCGTTGCCTGAGTTCTCAAGGCGAGACACCTCCTTTTGACATTTCACATGCTGAGGACGATCCTGGCGAGTTCATCCGGGGTTTGCACCAGTACATCCGCCCCGTTTTCCTGCAGTTCGGCACTATCCCGAAAGCCCCAGAGCACCCCTATGGTGAACATGCCGGCCGATTTGCCGGTTTCCATATCAACCCGGGTATCACCGACATAGAGACAGCTTCCTGGAGCAACGCCCATCCTCTGGGCAATCTCCAGGGCACCGGCCGGATGCGGCTTTTTGGCAACCCCCTCTCTCTGCCCCAGAACCAGCTCGAAAACATCGTCGTCGAAGAAATGGCTGACGCATAACAGTGTGAAGTCATGGGGCTTATTGGAGAGGATGCACAAGCGCCGCCCGGCCTGTTTCACTGTAGCGAGCATTGCGGTAATACCGTCATAGGGTCGGGTCCGATCATGCCAGCACTGGCTGTAAATACTCCTGAACAGATCGAAACACTGCGTCTTCTCCTCTTCCCCAGCCGAAGAGGGGGTTATCCGGTCAATAAGGGTGGCGAGACCGTCGCCAACGAAATATCTGTATTTTTCCACCGGGTGAACAGGGTGGCCGCACTGCTCAAGAGCCTGATTGCCGGCGAAAGCCAGATCGTCAAGGGTGTCGAGCAGGGTGCCATCGAGATCGAAAAGTATCGGGGGGGAGGACATGGCGACGAACTCATTGTAGAGGGAACCAAACAGATCTCCTGCCTCATGCTGACATAGCCAGCAGTACCAGCATATCGCTCCGGGCAGAAGACAACAATACACTTGTTCCTGTTACCACTGAAACTTTGTACATTTACTGCAGAAAAATCAGAAAAAGCTGTTGAGCGTCAAAGGAGAAGCTGCCTCTGTGCACCGTCTTCCTGAGGCAGATGGTAGCCATGTTCTCTTTCTGCAGCGATCATCGTTTTGACGAAAAAGGCTCTCAATACTGGGAGAACTGGTCGAGACCGAATACGCCGCGTGCCCGATCGCAGAGGCTGTTGCCCTGATTATCCTCCCAGGAACGCGTGAAATTCCTGCAGGTTGAGGGGCGGTTTGCATAGATGGTGCAGTTCACCCGCACTCCCACCTCGCCCTGGAGCGCAGCGCAACGCGGCTGTGCTAATTGAGTCCCTGCCATAATTCTACGCGCACCTGCCAGGGGTGCAGACATATCTATCAGCTGCCGGCGGTCACATAAGCGTTCAAGATCACTTTCCGGAAAAGAAACAGGGAAAAAAGCACAGCAGGCACCGCAGCGCTCACAATAGTTGAGCAAAGGTTTGCCGGGCAGGTGAGAAGAAGATCCCTGTGCTGCTGCAGCCTCGCCGCTCTCTTCGTTCTGCCTGCCACTTGCCCCGCCTGTAGCGTCAACGGCAAAAACGAACTTCTTCACCCACTTCCAGGTCATGCTTCACCTCCGGAGAGTATTGCTCAGGCCGACCGGGTTACATCGACACCTTCCGGAGACTGATTTTTAACCGCTGATACTACCCTTTAACTTTCCCCTGTATTTACAGGCAAAGACCACACTATTCAATCCTTACTCCTTTTTTGCCGCAATGGCTCTTTTTAAATGTCATCGCCACACTTTTCTCCACCTGCAATGCCAGAAGCCTGTCCATATTCATCAATATCTCCTCCAGACATTGGCCTAAGGGACGATGGGTCTGCAGCGGGATATGCATTTCTGCGGAAATATCGTCGAGATCATCGGCGGTTTCCTTGATCTTCTGCCAGTGTTCAATTCTGGCATCCGAGAGACCGGGTTCCTCCTCTCTTTGGCGTAGCCGTCTCTCGACCTCCTCCTCGTCACAGCGGCACTCGACGAAAATCACACTTACCTGTCTGTTTCGGGCCAGCTCGAGAACATCGCTGCGCCGGGAACTTTGTCGGTAGGTGGCGTCGAGTAGTACCGAACGTCCGGCCTCCAGCTCCTCGGCCGCCAAAACCAGCATCTTGGCATAGACAAGCGAAGTGGCCGTAGCCGAATAGACGCCCTGGCCGAAATCCTCTCTGTGTTTGTTTTCTTCAAACAGTGCTGCGCGAATACCATCGGAGCTCAGTCGGGGAAGAGACAACAGCCTCGAGAGCTTTTCGGCTATGGTGCTTTTGCCGGTAGCAGTAAGACCACAGATCACCCAGAGTACGGGCCGAACCATCTTCACCCCATAGCCGTAGGCGAGATCGAGGTAGCGCTCTATATTCTCGAGACTTTCCTGACGCCGCTCCTTTGCCGCCTCCGTCGTATACTGGAGCAGACGCACCTTGACCTGGACCATGGCCCGATAGCACTTGTAAAAGTCGATAAGGCGCATCAATTCGTGATCCTCCTGACGATGGACGTATTCGCTGAGAAAGTGCACAGCCTGGGAACTGTGGCCAAGAAAATCCATGTCCATGGCGAGAAAGGCCAGATCGGCGGCCGGATCCTGGTAGCGAAAATGATCGTTAAACTCGATGCAGTCGAGAATTTGTACTCCCTGATGCTTATATATATGTTCGGTTTTCAAATCACCGTGAGTATCGCAAATCCTTCCCTGCTCCACTCTTCGCTCAAAAAGTCGTTGGTGACGTCTGGCAAAGGCCTCCGTAGCGGAGGCAATGAGCTGGAGCTTTTCCGTATCGATCAGTTCCCCGAATTCATCACCAATCTGCTTGAAATTACCCCTGCAGTTGGTAAGTATCGCCTCTCGTGTTCCACACTTGTCGATCTTTTCGCCAGTGGCTGAGTGGCGGTAAAAATCAACCAGCACATCGGTGACCTTGGAAAGAAAGGCTGTGACATCGACACCATGTTTGAGCTTAGATTCAAGGGTGTCCCCGTAATCGAGACGTTTCATCAGCACCGCATATTCGACAATCTCGCCGCTGCCGCCGAGCCGGAAACCGCTCTCCTGCCGTCGTATGTCGACCAGGCCAAGATAGATGTTCCTGCTCAAACGCCTGTTGAGCTCAACCTCCCGCCGGCAAAACAGCAGCCTTTTTTCCAGCGTCGTAAAATCGAGAAATCCGGTATCCACCGATTTTTTCACCTTGTAGACCAGTTCACCAACAAGATAGACATCGGAGATATGGGTCTGTTTGTGTTCGACCGTATCAACCTCCTGCTCATAAAAAGCAGGAGACAGCATAGCCTCTCTCAGCCGTTGACCCTCGTTGGTCTCCATTTCCTCTCTCCCGCTGATCGCCAGCCCCCCCTACACCCAGCCAGCCATGGACAGGGGGCAACATAGCGGTTGCACCTGGTCTGTGTTGAATTGCAGGGAGGTTAACAGGTCTCATGACCGGGCAGCCGATGAGCCTTTCAGACGAACCACCTCTCCTGAAGCCCTCTAACAACACAGTATTTACATAATATGACTGTCGGCAATATATTTGTTGAACTTAGCGAACCAGGGACGAAGTTTTCCAGACAACACGGAGGGGGGAAAAGCTGCTCGGTCCTCAAAGAGCCTGTAAACAGCTTCACTTTCTACGATCTCTTCGCCATCGCCGAAGACATGAAAAAATATGTCGCCGAACGACGGAGCAAAGGATTCGTCAGCGATCTTGAAGTGATAAAATGACCGGCGGCAAAGGCATGGGTAAGGATGTGACCAGGATGAAGAGCGTGAGAGTACTTTCTCGCACCCGAACAGGATTAAAATGTTTTTTCTACGATGCGGCAGAAGATAATTCCCTGCCAATTATTCTGATGTGTTCCATCTCCTCTTTTATAATATTCTCGAGATGGCGTTTACCTCGCTCTTCCGGCACCAAATCCTTCATGCCCAAGTAAAAGACTATGGCATCTTTTTCAGCCAGAAGTGCTTCTTTGAAAATATCTTTCATCGAGGTAGCATCAATCTTCTTTTTAAAGAAAACCCGGGTATCAACCAAAGCCTTTAAATATTTAACGGTTTCTCCTTCCGGATCAAAAACACTGCTCTGTTTGTCCTGATCGCTTAAGTATTTCCGCATCTCTACGAAGGTCTCCTCATGTTCGACCTCCATATCGGCTAAGCGCAACAACAGATCTTTGCTTTTGCCATCGGATACCTTTTCAGCAGCATCGCGATAAAATTGTGCTCCATTCCGTTCCATCTGCTCAGCCATTTCAAAAATTTCATCTGCATTAAAATCAAAAGCCATCGGTACAAATCCTCTTTATAAAATAACGAAAGTGTAGAGATAACACATCTCTGATCATTATGAGAAAAGAACGACAGGAGGATACATCATTATTTCTGCTGCTAGGGGCAGAATGCTCGATTAAAAGAGGGTTAAGGGCAGGGTGGCATACACCCGCTCTCGAATCAATAATCCTGTAGCATTTCCTCCATCTCTGCCATTGAAAAAACAGGGCCATCACTGCAAACGCAAACCTTGCCGATGGTACAGTGCCCACAATGACCAATTCCGCACTTCATTCTATTTTCTAGAGATATGAAGACCTGAGAGGGGATATAGCCCTTTTCCCTGAGTGTCAGCAGGGTGAATTTAATCATGAGAGGTGGACCACAAACAATGGCGAAAGCATCATCATCAGCTTGCGGCAGTTCCTGTGCCACGATCGACGGGATAAGCCCTACATTATGCTTCCAGTCAGCGCTGTCGCTGGTGTCCACAGAGATGTGAACGTCAAGATCATCATGCTTAACCCAGTTGTCCAGCTCTTCTTTATACAGCAACATGCCGGGGTTGCGAGCACCATAGAACAGATGGATATTCCCAAAAGCCCCCCTATGAGCAGGATCAA
>CAKZOA010000155.1 GCA_937132035.1 uncultured Desulfobulbaceae bacterium
GCCTCAATAACCTCGTAGCCCACCTCGATCATATAGCCTTTGACCTGGTTGCGGAAAAAGTTGGAATCTTCGGCGATGAGCAGGGTCGGTGCCGGCCTGTCCGAATCTTCAGCGGCCTCGAAGACCAGCTGGTCCTCAAACCATTCGGGGAATAGTGTTTGTACTATTTCAAAAACGTTGACCAGCATGGTTGTGTGCTTGGCGATAATGGCAGAACCCATTATGCCGGTCTGGCGCAGAGTGACATCGTCGATTTCTGCGGCGATTTCAATGGCGTCGATCGGCCCGATCGCCAGCAGACCTACAGGCCTGCTGCGGATGTTGAAGACGATCACCAGCAGGTTTTCATGATCTGCCAACGGCTGGACCATGGCAACGTCATCGATGGCGAGCAGCGACAGGCTGCCACCGCGATACTGCATAACCCTTTTGCCGCCGAGCTCCTCTATATCCGAGCGCTTGATCTTTTCGATGCGTTCGACCTGGTTGAGGGGGACGGCAAACTGTTCTTCCTCGGAACTTCTGAAGATGAGCAGGGCCTGCTTGTCCTTCTTGGCGCGAATCGACTCTTCCTGGGCAGTGGCAACTTCAGTGGCGCGGTCCGTGCCGTCTATGGAGGTAAGGTTGGCCATTCTTGCCAGGTTGCTGACATCGAGAATCAGGGCAATGCGGCCGTCACCCATGATGGTTGCACCGGCATAGCCTTTACATTGCTGGAGATGCCGACCCAGCGGTTTAATGACTATTTCTTCGGAGTCCTGGAGCCGGTCGACAATCAGGCCATATTTCATTGCCCCGGTCGATACCACGACAATATTCAAAGCACTGGTCGCGGAAATTCTTCTGTCCTCGCCCTGGCGGCCGCTGGCCTCTTGACTCGAATCTGCAGATGAATTCTGTTTGCCACCTTTAAAGGCTGGATGCTGCTGACTTCTACGGTCGGCGATCATTTGTCTTCTGTCAGGTTTAACCTCACCGTCGTGGTCGTCGAAATAGGTTCTTTCTATGCCGATGACGTCAGCAAGTCGAATAAGGGGCAGCAGGTTGCCGCGCAGCCTGACAACTTCGGCGTTGCCGACTCTCTCTATTCTTTCTTTCACCTGACTTGCAGGAATACGCAGCAGCTCTTCGAGGTTGACCTGAGGAATGGCATAGCGTTCGCCACCGGTCATGATAATCTGACAGGGGATAATGGCCAGCGTCAACGGCAGCTTAATGGAGATAGTGGTGCCGACGTTGATTTCGGAGAGGATATCGACGGTACCGCCGAGCTTGTCAAGGTTGGTTTTGACCACATCCATGCCGACACCGCGGCCAGAGACGTCCGTAACTTCCTGTGCAGTCGAGAAACCCGGCAGGAAAATGATATAGACTTTTTCCTTGTCGGACATCATTTGTACCTGCTCTGCAGTCAGAAGCCCTTTATTGATGGCGCTGGTTGCCAGGGCGTCCCCATCGAGGCCCTTGCCATCGTCACTGATTTCTATAACCACCTGGCCAGCTTCGTGGTAGGCTTTGAGGATGACGAGACCACTTTCCGACTTGCCCTTGCTTTTACGCTCGGCGGGCATTTCAATGCCATGGTCGACGGAGTTGCGGACAAGGTGGGTAAGCGGGTCGTTTATAGCTTCGATAATCGTTTTATCGAGTTCGACATCCTTGCCGACAATGGTCAGGTCTATTTTTTTATTGAGTTTGCCGGACAGGTCTCTGACCACGCGTGGAAATTTGTTGAAAACGTTGCCGATGGGCTGCATGCGGGTAAGCATTATCGCTTCCTGCAGTTCGGAAGTGATAAGGTCGATGCGTTGGCCGACCGTTTCGGCATTGCGGTAGTCTTCGGAGCCTATGGTCTGCAGCAGCTGATTTCTGCTGAGAACCAGTTCACCTGCAAGGTTCATGAGCTGGTCAAGCAGACTAACGTGCACGCGCAGTGATGTTTCACCCTGGCTAATGTTCTTCGGTGGGGGAGGATCCTGGGCCGCTGGAGACGCGCCGCTTGCAGCTGATGCGATCGGTGTGGTGGTGGGAGTTTCGTGAGCGTGTTCCGAGGCCGCTTCCTGTTCAGGCTCGTGAGGTGTTTCCTCGAGTATGGTTTCTTCTTCGGATATTAAGGGCTCATCGACGCTCGGATCATCGGTGTCTGCCACCGGTTCCGAAGTGGCGATGTCTTTCTCTTCCGTCTGTGTCGAAGCTTCGGCTGTTGCTGAAAGTGAAGGATCCGGTACGTTTTTGGCCCTGCGCTCTGCAGGCTGTACTGTTGGTTCCGGTCGAAAACTGCCTTCGGCAATGGCATTGAGCGGTTCGATATGTGAAGAGATATCGACGTCGTTGGAGTTTTGAATATCTTCAATCATGCTCTGCAGCTGGTCAGAGCCGAGAAGAAGGATATTGACGATTTCCGGATCAGGGATGAGCTTGTTACTGCGAATGAGGCCGAGGACATTTTCCATTGCGTGGGCAAGTTCCTGGATTCCGTTGAGACCCATGAACCCGGCGCCGCCCTTGATGGAGTGAGCGGCACGGAAAACCTTGTTGACCAGGTCTTCGTCGATGTCGGCTCCGGCTTCTTCTATGGCCAGCAGATCGTTTTCAATATCAGCGAGGTGCTCTAATGACTCCTCGATAAATCCCTGCAATATTTCATCATCTTCAAACTGCATAAATCTACCTCTTTAAAAAGTTGTAGTGGGGTAAAGGTATTATATATTGGTTATACATGGCAATCGGCGATTGTACAGGTTGATATCGCAACTTTTTTTCCAAGACACGTTTTAGCAAAGATGCAACCTGATTCCAAGTAGACGTGAATGTAACGTGACGAGTCGAAGAAGAAATGAAGGATAGAATATGTCTGATGCGGCAGGTCTTCTGCTAGCGATGAAGACCTGCGCTGTCATGCGTGGATACTGAGGGAAGTAACGAGCCTACAATGTCGAAAAGAGGAGAAGGGGCTTACGTCAAGGTGCTCCTATGATTTTTCAACGCTGATCACGTGCACATGGTAGGTAAGGTGGTGTCCGGCTAGAGGATGGTTGTAGTCGATGACGATGCTGTTGTCACTTACCTCCATCACCGTCGCCGGCACCTGATGTTCCTCTCCGTCTTTTTCCACCTTGAGTGACAAAATCATGCCAGGGCGGGGAGCGATTTTTTCACCGAGACTTTTTCTGTCAATAGTCTGCACAAGCATTTTCTGGCGGGCGCCATAGCCCTCCTCCGGTGTTACCCTCACAGAAATGTTATCGCCTTCAGAAACGCCAATAAGAGCTTTTTCAAGCGTCGGCGGCAGTTCGTGATTGCCCAAAGTAACGGTAAGCGGCTGTTCCTCTGGTACAGTCTTGAAAATATCGCCATTATCAAGTTTACCGGTATAACTGATCGTGACGGTAGCGGATTCGTGTATAGCGCTCATGGTTGCCCTCTCCAACGTGTTGAATTGTATTCTCTTTGCCGCGGACGATGATGCACTGAAAATGCGCTCTTAGGTTATAAAGAGGCGTAGTCGTTTCTGCTGTGCATGTGTTTATACGTCGGCCGCTCTCATGTATAATCTATTGGGCTTTTATAAAATATAAAAAATGTGGAGAAAAGAGTAATCGTCTTTTTTTATGCGATGCATACCAGGAGAAGCGTCCAAATTCTTTGCAGACCTTGACAAATGAAATGCGGCGGCATAGTGTAGTGCCTTCCGAAAAGTCCGGATAGTCCGGAAAACCATTGACGATATGCGGAAACAGCGGTTTTACCGGCTTTTGGTAAGCGCCGTTAACCGAAGAGACGGCCGCATTGAAAAAGTATACACCACTTCCACAACAACAACTATCATGGCCGTTCCCGACTCCCTAGATTTCATAAAAAACAAAGATGGACTGATACCAGCCATAGCCCAGGATAAACGAACCGGAGAGATTCTCATGCTCGCCTATATCAATGAAGAGGCCCTTGAGAAAACACTGAAAACCGGAAAGGCTCATTACTGGAGCAGATCGCGGCAGTCACTGTGGCTCAAGGGAGAGTCCTCTGGGCATGTGCAGATGATAGATGAAGTCCTCGTTGACTGTGACGGAGACACCGTCGTGTATAAGGTCGATCAGATAGGAGGAGCGGCCTGCCATAAGGGCTATCGTTCCTGTTTTTACAGGGTTGTAGATAAAGAGGGCACCAGAACCATTGGTGAGACGGTGTTTGACCCCTCGGAGGTATACAGAAAGCCGGAAGTGAAGAGTTAGCGTACTTCCGTAAACCAATGGCTGCCGAAAAGTTTTCTCGCTCATATTCCCCCGGAAAAGCATGGCTTTCGGAGAGAGGAAAAAACCATTTTTATACTAACATCGCTTGGAGTCATGAGATGAAGCAGTTGAAGCTTGGCCTGCCCAAAGGCAGTCTGGAAAAAGCCACCATATCGCTCTTCGAGAGTGCCGGCTGGCTGATCAAACCCGCTGCCAGAAATTATTTTCCGGAAATCGATGATCCGGAGCTGGCCTGTTCCATTTGTCGTCCCCAGGAAATGTCGAGATATGTGGAAAGCGGAATGCTTGATGCCGGTATCACAGGAAAAGACTGGACCATGGAGAACCAGTCGGAGGCTGTCATCGTCTGCGACCTGGTTTATTCGAAAGTCAGCAGAAAACCGACAAGGTGGGTCATTGCCGTCGCCGGCAATTCCGATATACAGAGTCTTGAGGATCTTCGAGGCAAGAAGATCGCCACGGAACTGGTCAACGTTACGCAGAGGTTCTTTACCGAAAAGAATATTGATGTCGAGATCGAGTTCAGCTGGGGAGCAACCGAGGCCAAGGTGGTATCAGGACTTGCAGATGCCGTAGTTGAGGTGACCGAGACCGAAAGTACCATACGTGCTCACGGCCTGCGGATCATTCATGAACTAATGGAGTCCAACACCCAGTTTATAGCCAACAAAGACGCCTGGAATGACCCTTGGAAGCGGGAAAAGATTGAAAACATCAGTATGCTGCTGCGAGGTGCTCTGCGTGCGGACAGGATCGTCGGTTTGAAGATGAACGTACCCGAGGAAAAGCTGCAGTCCATTGTGGATATTCTGCCAAGCCTCAACGCTCCCACCATTGCCAATCTTTATCAGACCGACTGGTTTTCGGTGGAAACCGTCATCTCCGAAGACGTTGTTCGTGATCTTATCCCAAAGCTGAAGAAAAGCGGCGCCGAAGGCATCATCGAATATTCTCTCAATAAGGTGATATAAGGGCGTATAACACATGGCAGCTGCAAGAGGGCTGGCCGAAGTTGTGTTTCTTCGCCACTGCAGAGGGACAAGGTGAAATGATACAGTATAACAACGTCGAGTTTCTGCTCAGCGCTCACGCCCTCTCCCAGCTTCCCGCGGCCGATCGTCCCGAATTCGCCTTCGCCGGCAGATCAAATGTCGGCAAGTCTTCGCTGCTTAACCGTTTGATCGGCAGAAGGAATTTCGTCAAGGTAAGCGGCAAGCCGGGCAAGACTCAAGGGATAAATTTTTTCGATGTCGATGGCCAGGTGTATATGGTCGACCTGCCGGGCTATGGCTACGCCAAGGTTTCAAAATCGATGCAGAACCAGTGGCAGAAGCTCATTCCCCGCTACATGCAAAGCCGGTCGAATCTCTGTTGTGCCGTGGTCATCATGGATATTCGTCACCCGCCGAAGACCCAGGACGGGCAACTGCTAGAGTGGCTGAGGCAGGAGGGTATCAGCTCTCTGGCGGTATACACCAAAGCAGATAAATTGTCGGCTAATCAGCGTCACAAAAATGCGGCCCTGCTCGATGCCGGTCACCGCATTGAGGCAGGCGGACGTATAATTTTTTCAGCCCAGACCGGGATGGGCCTCGAAGCCTTGAGAGAAAGGCTGGCCGCGTATGTCGCTGTTGTTGATGGTCCGGGTGGACAGCCCAGTGATGACAGCGCTTTCTGACCCTACTGGTCCGATTTGAGAACTGACAGAAAGGCCTTTTGAGGGATATCGACATTGCCCACTGTCTTCATCCTTTTCTTCCCCGCTTTCTGCTTCTCCAGCAATTTCCGTTTACGAGTAATATCGCCGCCGTAACATTTGGAGGTGACATCTTTGCGAAGAGCCGAGATCGTGGTTCGGGCAATGATGGTGCCACCAATGGCCGCCTGAATGGCAATTTTAAACATCTGTCTGGGTATTTCTTCCTTGAGCTTTTCACAGGCGTTCAACCCCCTGGCCCTGGAGTTCTGCCGGTGGACCAGTTGGGAAAGAGCGTCGACGTTTTCGCCGTTGACGAGAATATCAAGTTTGACCAGATCGCTCTGGCGATAGTCGAGCATTTCATAGTCGAAGGAGCCGTATCCCTGGGTAATCGACTTCAGCTTGTCATAGAAGTCATAAATCACTTCCGCCAGGGGTAATTCACAGGTAAACTCGATTCTGCCAGGCATCGGGTAATGATAGTTGGTATTCGCTCCCCGACGGTCCATGCAGAGGTTCATGACCGCGCCCATATATTTTTCCGGAATGAGAATTGTCGCCTTAATATAAGGTTCTTCAATTGTATTGATCGTTCCGGGGTCAGGGTAATGATCGGGATTGTCCACCTCCAGAACGTCGCCGTTGTTGAGATGGAAATAATACCGCACCGAGGGAACGGTGAGTATTAGGGAAATGTCAAACTCTCGTTCCAACCGCTCCTGAACGACTTCGAGATGGAGCAAGCCGAGGAAACCGCAACGGAAACCAAAGCCGAGCGCGGCCGAAGAATCTTTCTGGAACTGTAGTGCGGCATCGTTGAGCTGCAGTTTTTCCAGTGCAGAGCCCAGGCTTTCGTATTCATCGGTGGTGATGGGATAGATCGAAGAAAAAACCACCTGCTGCACCTCCCGGAACCCCGGCAGTGGTTTCGGACAAGGTCTGTCTTTGTTGGTTATGGTGTCGCCCGGACGGGTGTCCTGAACCGTTTTAACTCCGGCAATGATATAGCCAACCTGACCGGCCTTCAGCTCTTTTTGTGCCTGACGTTTATAGCTGAACAGACCGACTTCCTCGACCCGGTAATACATATTGTTGGACATGAAAACAATGGTGTCTCCAGGCTTCACCCTGCCGTTGATAATTCTGCAGGAAATAATCGTTCCCCTGAAGGAATCGTAGCTGGCATCGAAGATCAAGGCCTGAAGGAAGTCGTCGGGGTTGCCTTTGGGTGGGGGAAGGTATTGGACAATGGCCTCGAGTATTTCATCTACCCCTTGTCCTGTTTTAGCCGAACAGAGATGGATGAGGTCAGCGTCCAGGCCGAGGTCTTCTTCGACCTGTTCTGCGACTTTTTCCGGTTCGGCGGAGGGCAGGTCGATTTTATTGATGACCGGTATTATTTCAAGATCATTTTCCATGGCCAGATAAAGATTGGCAAGGGTCTGGGCCTCGACTCCCTGAGCGGCGTCAATGAGCAGTAAAGCGCCTTCACAGGAGGTAAGCGCCCTGGAAACCTCGTAGCTGAAATCGACGTGGCCGGGAGTGTCCACCAGATTGAGAGCATAGGTTTTCCCGTCTTTGGCGGTATAGGGCAGACAAATGGTCTGGCTTTTAATGGTAATACCGCGCTCACGCTCAATGTCCATATTGTCGAGCAGCTGATCTTTGAATTCCCTTGAGGTGATAAGCCCGCACTTTTGGATCATGCGGTCGGCAAGTGTTGACTTGCCGTGATCTATATGAGCAATAATGCTGAAATTTCGTATATTATCCATTCGAGTCTTGAGAAAATCTGGGCTGGGGAGTACAAACACGTATATGTGAATTCAGAAGCGGAAACTTTGATTTTTAGCACAAATAGTAGAAGAAGAAAATAGAATTTTCTTCTTTGCCATCATTGTGGTAATATTCTAGTGCTGACAGCCCTCTGTGGGGCACGACCGCCTATTGTTTTTAATCATAGATCCAGTAATACGCAAATATCAGGGGGGAAGGAGACTTCCCGTATATATAAATGCCAGAAAATAAAAAAGATACCAATTATACGCTCAACAGTGACGGAGAGATGGAAAATCCGCTTGTTTCCTTGGCCGATGACGAGAACTTACCAGCGCTGAGCAACCCAGCGCTGCATAGATATCTGCAGGAAATCAGTCAATATGAACTGCTGACGCGGGAAGAGACCGATGAACTTGCCACCCGCTTCAAAGAGAGCGGAGATCAGAATGCCGCCTATCGCCTGGTTTCTTCGAATCTTCGTCTTGTCGTCAAGGTAGCCATGGATTTCCAGAAATACTGGATGCAGAATTTCATGGATCTCATCCAGGAAGGTAACGTCGGTCTTGTTCAGGCAACCAAAAAATTCGATCCCTATAGAGGGGTCAAGTTCTCCTATTATGCCGCCTACTGGATCCGGGCCTATGTCCTTAAATTTATAATGGATAACTGGCGTCTGGTGAAAATAGGCACTACTCAAGCGCAACGTAAGTTATTCTTTTCTTTAAACAAAGAAAAGAAGCTGCTGGAGGCCCAAGGCTTTAATCCGGAACCAAAGCTGCTGGCGGAAAGGCTTAATGTCAAGGAGCGTGAAGTCGTCGAAATGAGTCAGCGGATGGACAGTTGGGATGTCTCGCTCGAGTCACCGGTGCGCTCTGATTCTGACGACGAACAGAAAAACTTCATCCCCAGTTCAGGCCCAAATATTGAATCTACCGTTGCCGGAAAGGAGATGCAGTCACGTCTCAGTGATCTTTTGGGGCTGTTGAAGGACAAGTTGAATGACAAGGAAAAAATGATTCTCGAGAAGCGCTTACTGACCGACGAGCCTATGACCTTGCAGAACATTGCCGACAAGTTTGATATTTCCCGTGAGAGAGTGCGGCAGATAGAGGTCAATCTTCTCAAAAAAATGAAAAAATATCTCGAAGTTGAAATGCCCGATATTGTCGATTTTTTTGATGGTGACAGAATTGTCGTTAACGGAGATAATCGAGAGTAGTACCGGCAGCTTTCCCACTTTTCCCGTTTGCTGAAAATCCGATCATGACGGCAGTGTTCAGGAGGACACTGCCTATTGTCCGCATTGTTCCTGTTGAAGAGATGGCTTCAAATATATACTGTGCAGCCAGTGGCCGTTTATGGTAAAAGACGGGTGTACATCAAATTCAGCGGGAGACTTTTTTCGTATCTTTCTCACATGGTGCGCACAAACTTAGCTAAAAGCATACTATTGTACGTGTTGCTGTTGCTGTTGCTGCCTGCTGCCCCTGTCTGGGCTGCAATCCCTTCCATCGCACCGTTGCACGAGGTGCAAGTGGAAAACGGCGAGGAAAGCGGAGACAATCCCGCCTGGAAAGAAAATTGGGACAACGCCAGACGACTGGCTCGAGGCAACGACCTGCAGCAGGCCAGGCAGGCCTATAGAGATTTGCTCGACGAAAAGCCCAATATCGTCGAAGCCAGGTGGGAATATGGCAAGCTGCTTGTCCGGTTGCGTCACTGGACAGAATCAGCGAAGATAGTAGAAGGGCTTCTGGAACTGGAGCCTAGCAATCAAGAGTATCTTTTGGCCGCAGGCGAGATCGCTCTGAAGAATGAGCATTTGAGCAAAGCTGTCAAATATTTTGGACAGGTCTACGAATCTGAACCCACAGGAGCCCATTCGCAACAGGCCCTTGTCGGGATGATAGATGGTTTCAAGGGGCTGGGCAATACGATAAGTGCATTCTTACTGCTTGAACAATTGTATCTGCGCGATAGCCAGAACGAGGATGTTCTGCTCGAGCTGGCCAGACTCGGCACCAGATTAGGTCGGATGGACCGAGCCCGACACTATTATTCCCTCCTGACCGAACTTTTCCCTGCAAATCCTCTATATCTTCTCGAAGCAGGGGAAGCCTACGATGAGCCCGGTCTCCGCGATAACGCTGCGGACTACTGGCACCGTTATCTCGATTTAAACCCCGACTATCTGCCGCTCCATAAAAAGCTGGCCGAGTACTACCTTGCAGAGGATCAAGCGCAGGCCGCACTGCCACACCTTATTGAGATGTATAATCAAGACTATCTCGTCACCCCCCTGGCGTTGCGTATAGCTGAGATCTATAGTCAAAAAATTGGGCGTGCAGACAAGGCACTGGGCTACTACGAGCAGTTTCTCAACGAGTATCCCGAAAATACAAACGTCACTGAAAAAATTTCTGAGGTGAGAAGGGTTCTTGCCAAACAATATCTGCCGATTGTTGAAAATGACGGTGGTGAGCAACTCTGGAAGGATCTCGAACGTATAACCCAGAAACCGCATGTAATATTCCTGCTGATGGCCGACCAGCTTGGAAATGAAGAAAAAACCGGGCAGGAGATGGCTGTTCTCGAGATTCTTCACCAACACAGAAAAGACGATAGAGACCTGTCCTATCGACTGGCACAACTCTATCTGCAAACAGGCAGGGTAAAAGATGCCTATGAACAAATTGTACTTGTTGATGAAGGATCATTCGCGAACAAGCGATATCTCGTGACAAAAGCATCCATTGAAAAGCAGTTGCGCCTGGATGTCGCTGCACTGCAGACACTTATTTCCTATCTCGGTTTCAAGGGCAACGATATGCAGGCAGCGATCGAGGCCGTCGAACTTGCCGGCAATCTCGGCCTGGTACAGGAGTTGGAAACAACATGGCAGCGTATTGCCGATACGGCCCGCTATTCAGTTGATCAGCTGCAGCTCAATCTCGCTTATGCCTTGGCTCTGAGAAACAACGGCAAGTTTGCCGAGACGGATAAAATTTATAAAATACTGTTGAAGAGGGTAACGGAGACAGAGGATACCGTTGACATCTATTTTCATATGGCCGACACTCAACTCGCCCGCGGCCATGTTTTTATAGCCGAACAGATTGTCAGACAGGTTTTGGCGAGAAATCTTGCACCAGAAAGGGCTTTGGAGAAACTCACCCGTTTGTCAGTCCTCGAAGGCAGAACCTCTCTGGCACGCTCATGGTTATCCGTGCTGGTTAAAAGACAGATGGGAGCAGAACTTGAGGAGATAGACGATCTCCCCGCCGTAAGTCATTTTCTCTTGGTGCAGATACATATCGCCGAGGAGGAGTATGACAAGGCCCTTGAGCTGTTGACGGAGCACTCCCTCTATAGCTCCGGGGTCTCTTCCGACTTAGACTTTGTGAGAAAAACGAGGCAGTACCTGGCGAGAATCTATTATATGCAGGGTGAATATGAATACTGCCTCGCTGTCCTGAACGCTGAAGACTGGCAAGGAGCCGAGAACCAGGAGTATCACGTGCTGCGCTCTTTGGCTGCAAAAGAACAAGGCGGGGACGCCGTCTCACCGGAAAGAGCGGCAATGGAAGAGGGTGATGTCTCGGTTACAACCCTGATTGCGCGGGCGCAGTCATATCGACACTACCACAATGCCCACTCTGCGTTGCAGGCTGTTGACAAGGCTTTGGAGATTCTCCCCCGATCCGTTCGTGCCGTTCTTGAAAAAATACATGTTCTCAATGATCTGTCACGATTTTACGAGGCGTTGGCGCTTGTCGACACTCTACAAAGTGATGTTTTGGAAAACGAGTATTTCGACCGCTTGAAGCTTCAGCTTGAATTCAAGAGCGGCAATTTCGAGAAAATTGTAAAAAAAGTTGAGCAGTCGGCGCCCCCGGCGCAGCAGGAGGCAGAACCGGCATTGAAGGCGGAGCCGGCATTGAAGGCGGAGCAAGAAAACCTCTTTTTCTGGAAAAAGCTGCTGCTGGCCAGGGCTTTGTGGGCGCAGAACAAAAGAGAAGAAGCTTTGAAGGTCTACGATTCCTTGCTGACGGTGCCTGTTGACACCATGTTTCTGAAGAAAATGGAGGTTGAAAAGGTTAACTTCCATCTCCCGCCGCTGAAGAAACCCTTCTGGAACCTGCTGACGTATGTCGGAGAGGAAGAGCAGGACCGGATGTCCACGGTTATGGAGCCACAGTTTGTCGCTAACAATATCGGCCAGCCTATCGACGATATCGCTGCCAGCCTCTATGGTAAATATCGCTGGCAGAAGCTCGTCGAGCAAGAGCTTTCGGCGCGTAAGGCCGTAGAACGCCGAGATTACTATCAGGCCGAAAAGGAATACCTGGCCCTTCTGGAAGAAGAGAAATCACAGGAGTCGGTTTTCGACCTTGCCGCCATCTACGATAAGCTAGGACTTTACGGCAAAGCGGCGGAGTTGTATGAGCATATGAAGGCCACGGGGCCTTTGTATCCCGGCCTCGACGAGTATATCCAGGCCAACGTCCTCAAAAGGCAGCCGCGAATCGCAACGATTTTCAACCATGATCTCAAGAAGGGACGGGATGGCTATTATAATCTCAAAAAGGGATCGTATGGCCTTGAGGGCTGGTTTATGCCCTCGTACGACCAGGAGGTCAGCTTCAGCCTCAAGAGGAATAAGTACACCTCCTATGATTCCGTAGGAAAATATTATACCGATACGGTTGTTGGAACCTATTCGACGTATTTTGAAAATCTTATCGATCTCAATGTCAGTTTCGGGCTCAATGTTCCCGCGGCTACAGGCAGCAACGAGTTTTTGTATAAATTCGAACTTATTCGACGTATAGACAAATTGCTTGAAGTCTACGGCA
>CAKZOA010000156.1 GCA_937132035.1 uncultured Desulfobulbaceae bacterium
ATGAACTGGGCCTGGGTACAGATGAACTTCAGGGTTTTTCCACCTGGTTCAGAAGTGACGATTTTGCTGCTGCTCCTTCATCGGGGTCCAGCGGGTATGATGCCATGGTCATACTACCCTGTACTATGGGAACCTTAGGGGCCATCGCCGCCGGCCTGAGCCAGAACCTCATCCACAGAGCCGCCGATGTCATGCTTAAGGAGCGGAAAAAACTGGTGCTGGCCGTCAGGGAGACACCGCTGAATCGCAGTCATCTCAAAAATATGCTTGCCGTTGATGAGGCCGGCGGGATCATTTTTCCGCCGATGCCGGCCTACTATCTCAAGCCGAAAAATCTCGAAGAAGCTGCACTGACCTATTGCTGGCGGCTGGCGGATCATATAGGTATTCGTGTCGACAACAGAAGAAGATGGGAAGGAGATGAAATTACATAAGAAAGTGCAGGTTTTGCTTGAAATGATCAAATTCAAGCTCACCATTTTCGCCATGCCTTTCGCCCTTATGGGTGCGTTTCTCGCCGCCGAAGGGGTGCCCAGGCCTGTTGTTTTTTTGTGGATAATAGTCGCCATGATTGGCGCCCGCACGGCGGCAATGGGATTCAACCGCATCGTCGACCGCAAATATGACAAAGCCAATCCGCGCACGGCCGATCGCGCCATACCCGCCGGCGAAGTGCAGCTCTGGGAAGCATGGCTCATGGTAGTAGTGGCGGGGGTACTGTTTTTCTTCGCCTGCTATCGTCTCAATCCTCTAACGCTTCTGCTTTCACCCCTGGCACTGGCCCTCACACTCTTCTACTCGCTGACCAAGCGTTTCACCTCCTTGTGCCATCTCATTCTCGGCGTTGCACTGTCCTTCTCACCCCTGGGTGGGTGGGTTGCCGTTTCCGGAAGTCTGGAAAACTACCCTTTTGCTTTGTCTCTGGGGGTACTTTTCTGGGTGGCTGGGTTCGATACTATCTATGCCTGTCTCGATGCCGACTTCGACAAGAACGCCAAGCTGCACTCTTTGCCCTCAAGGCTGGGCAGGAAAAACGCCTTCAGACTTGCTGGAGCTTTTCATGTGGTCGCCTTTGTCCTTTTTGGTCTTACCGGGATACAGACCCAGTTGAATATCTTTTATTATGGCGGTCTTTTACTCGCCGCCGCTGCCCTTTATAATCAGCATCGGCTGGTCCGACCAACTGATCTGTCGCGGATTCACGCCGCTTTTTTCTCCATGAACGGTTTTATCAGCGTCGCCTTGTTTCTCGCTACCTGGCTCTCCCTAATCACAGCAAAAATATGAACATGGTGTTGAGCAGAGCGACTTTTTCAGCAATAGCGCTGGTGGGAGCCCTTGTTATTCTCACGGCCTCTTTTGCCGGTGCAGCCTCTGTCGGGGAGATTCCCTTAGGGAAGATACGACACGACATCGCCGCGGTTGCCTATGCTGGCGGGGAGTCATTCAAATATGACATTTCCTGGACCGGGGGGATCAAAATAGGGGAGCTGCATATGCAGCAGAAGATCTCGACGGCCTGCAAGGAGTGCTTTACGCTTGACACCCTCATTACCTCCACAGGAGGTATCATCCATAAACTTTATCCGGTGCGCGATCACCATGTGACGCAGGTGCGCGGTGACGAACGACTTCCCTATTATAGCGAAATATGGCAGAAGCAGGGCAGGGGGTATCGGGCTCATAAAGAAATTGTCTACAATCAGCAACAGCATGTTATCCTGAAGAAAAAAGAAGGCGACAGCCCCAGGACCTTTCGGCTCGACGGCAAGGTCCACAACGAATTTTCCGCCTTTTTTGCAAGTCGGGTCATGAATCTGCAGGTTGGCTCGCCCGTGATCGTGCCAACATTCGGCGACGATAAACGGGCCGAAGTCGTTGTGCGGACTCTTGAAAAATCCCTGTTGAAGGACACCCTGCTGGGCGATGTGGAAACCTTAAAGGTCAGCCCGATTTTGACCTTTTCCGGCCTGTATGATAAAAAAGGGGACACCCTTATATGGTATACGGCCGACGAATGCAGAGTACCCGTTCGTGTTCAGTCGAAAATAGTAATTGGTTCGTTGACCGCCACCCTGGTGGAATACTCCAATGCCAAATGCAGCCGCTACCTGCAAAGATCCCCTGACTTCGCAGGCGAAAAACATGTGAACAGATTACCTTTTCCATCATATATTACCAAGAGGAGCAGCAATGACAATTTCACTTCTATCCACTGATTTTCAAGATCTGGAGCTTGTCCACCGTGGTAAGGTCAGGGACATGTATGCCATAGCCGGCCATGAGGACAAACTCTTGATGGTGGCGACAGACAGGATCTCGGCCTATGATGTGGTCATGGATGATCCCATTCCCGGCAAAGGCAAAGTGCTCACCGCCCTTTCCCTCTTCTGGTTCGACCTCCTGGCCGATGTGGCCGAAAACCATCTCATAAGTGCCGATGTCGATGAGTATCCGCAAGTTTGCCATCAATACAAAGAGCAGCTTGAAGGCCGTTCGATGCTCGTCAAAAAGACCAGGCCGCTGCCGGTCGAGTGCATTGTCAGAGGGTATATCTCCGGATCGTTTTGGAATGCCTACAAGAAGGATACGGTGGTTTGCGGCTTTGATTTGGGCAAAGGACTGCAGGAGTCGGATGTGTTCGCTCAGCCGCTTTTTACGCCGTCGACAAAAGCCGCCATCGGCGACCATGACGTCAATATTTCCGTGGATGAGATGGAAGGTCTGATCGGCACCGAGAGAGCCAGAGAAATAGCTGATGCCAGCATCGATCTCTACAGCAAGGCTGCTGATTATGCCAGGGAGAAGGGTATCATCATTGCCGATACCAAATTCGAGATGGGAGAATTGGACGGGCGGCTCATACTCATCGATGAGGTGCTGACCCCTGATTCTTCCAGATTCTGGCCTCTTGATGAGTATGCTCCTGGAAAGGGACAACCGAGTTATGACAAACAGTTTCTGCGCGATTATCTTTCGTCGATGGAGTGGGATAAAGCTCCGCCTCCGCCTAAACTCCCCCGGGAAATAATCGATAAGACCCGACAGCGATATGAAGAAGCCTTGAGGCTTTTGACCGGCAAATAGGTGATCCGGGACTTAGGATTCTTTTCCCAGAATATATTCCTGCAGAGAAATGTCTTCGAAGAAAAATCCGGCCTCCAGGAGTTTGAAAGGTACGGCTCGCGATCCGGAG
>CAKZOA010000157.1 GCA_937132035.1 uncultured Desulfobulbaceae bacterium
TCCTCAAGGACTGGGTGATCAACGGTGAAACCAACCTGGCGAGCATCACCCGATATCTGTTTAAGATCAAGATGAAATATGGCTTTTTTCTTCCTTTTTTATCTCTAATGAAACCCGTAATTATATCACTCCAATGGATTGCTGTAAAAAAAATCAGCAGGGATTCCCCCAGCGATGACTGGTATTTCGCTATCAAGGACAAGAAGGTCGAACATGATCTCGATGTCGATACCAACGAAGCCGAGCAGAATCACCTGACGATTTTCATCAACCACCAACTCACCGATTACCAAGGGAATTTTCTCGGGGTAGTAGGGGGCGGCGATGAATTCATTCTGCCTTGGTTCATAGAGCTGACCAGGCGCTCTGCCTGGCCAAGGAACAGGGACGACATAGCATCGTTTCCGAAGAGGAATTGGGGCCAGGATAACGAACGAGTGCAACGGTGCAGCCGCGGCAGCCTATGGCAAGCACATCCCTTTCCATGACGCCGGCATCAACAGTGACGACATCCTCTTGCCGGAACACAATCTTTATGCTATTGCAGAATTACCGAAGAAATGCCGGCAAGGCGTAACTGTTTGGTCCATCCTCTTCGCTCTCAAGAGCGTGCAGTGGATTACTCCAGCTGCACCTTCGATGCCTCGACCATGTACCCGGCACACAGATGAAATATTGGGGGTAAGACTATGGGCAATTCCACCGCGGCACTCTTCAGGGTTTTTCTGCCCTTTGCCGCCGGATATTTTCTCTCCTATTTCTACCGCGTTATCAATGCCGTCATCGCACCGGACCTGCTCACAGATATTGGCATAGGTCCATCGGCCCTGGGGCTGCTGACCGCCGTCTACTTCATCTCCTTTGCCTCCTTCCAACTGCCGCTGGGCATTCTCCTCGACCGTTACGGGCCGAGAAAAATCGAGGCGGCTCTGCTTGTCATTGCCGGACTGGGTGCTGCGCTTTTTTCCCGGGCGGAGAGTTTGACAGGCCTTGTCATCGGCAGGGCCTGCATCGGCTTAGGTGTCTCTTCCTGTCTTATGGCCGCCTTCAAGGCCTATACCCTGTGGTTTCCCAGGGAAAAATGGCCCATGATCAACGGTTTTCAGATGGCCGCCGGCGGCCTGGGCGCACTGGCGGCAACATCCCCGGTTGAGAGTGCCCTGCACTTCACCGACTGGCGCGGAGTGTTCCTGCTTTTGGCCTGCGTCACCATTCTCGCCGCCGTTCTTGTCGTTGTTGTGGTACCGGAGAAAGAAACATCACCCCGGCAGGAGAGCTTCCATTTGCAGATGCGCGGTGTGAAAACGGTTTTTACCAGTGGTGTTTTCTGGCGGACGGCGCCGCTGACAATCATGTCGCAGGCCTCTTTCCTGTCTATTCAGGGACTCTGGTCCGGACCGTGGCTGCAGAATGTCGCCCGTCTGCCGCGGGATGAAGTGGCCGATACATTATTCTGGGTCGCCGTTGCCATGATCTGCGGCTTCATTGGCTTGGGTACGCTCGTCGGCCAGTTAGGCAAGAAAGGTATCGGCGTTGTCACCGTGGCCGTTTCCGGCATGAGCCTCTTTATGGCTGTGCAGTTTCTGGTGATTATGGTACCGATATCATCTGGTTTCACTCTGCCATTGTGGCTGGCCTTCGGCTTTTTTGGAACGTCGGGCATCATCGCCTACTCCGCTCTGTCGCAGTCTTTTCCGCCGGCGCTCTCCGGCCGGGTGACGACCGCCATTAATCTGCTGGTTTTTGTCGGTGCCTTTGCCGGTCAGTGGGCCATCGGCGCCATAATCAGCCTCTGGCCGGTGGGGATTGAAGGAGAACTTGCAACGGCAGGATTCCAGGTCGGTTTTGGAGTAATGCTGGCACTGCAGCTCATCGCTCTTGCCCATTTCTGGGCAGCGAGCAGGAAGATAAAAATGTCGTGCAGCGCCTAATCCGCAGTCATCAACCGTTCGGGTTTTTCAGCCATTCTTCGATAGAGGCCGACATGCTTTCAAGAACTGTGTCAGGATCATCGATATGAGGAATGTGGCCGCAGTCTTCAACGATCTGAAAGCGGTTCTTACCAGAGCTTGCCGAGACGATTGCATCCACCTGTGCCAGAGTGCCATACTGGTCGTTTTCTCCCTGAATGACCAGCAGGGGGATGGAGATGCTGGGAAGAAGATATTCAATATTCCAGGAGCGAAACCACGATGTCTGCCAGGTTTCGGCCCAGGCCCAGAACAGCTCCTCGGTCTTATCGCCGTGATATTTCATGAGACCGCCCATCTTGCCCTGACGCCAGGCTTTTTCTGCCAGGGCGATACCTGCCAGGGTTTCCTCATCGACGTAGACATGCGCCGCTTCGGTAATGGTACCCAGAAGCCGGGAAGGCCTTTCAGCCGCGTAAATCAAAGCGATACTTCCGCCGTCGGAATGACCGACGAGGATGACGGGGCTAGCGGGCAGAAGCCTCTCCAGAACCAGGGGCAGTTCCATAAGCGCATATTCATGGAGATAATGAACGGTGCGTTTCTGCTGCAGAGGTGAAGATCTGCCATAGCCGATCCGGTCGTAGACAAGTCCCGGACAGCCGGTTTGGCCACAGAGCCTGCGGGGAAAGTCGTCCCACATGGCTACACAGCCCAAACCTTCGTGGAGAAACACCAGGGTGGGGATGTCTCGCTCACCTTCGATGTGCTGGTAATAGATCCTCTGTCCGGTGGCGGTGGTCAACTCCGGCAAAATTCTCCCCCTCCGTGCTCGCCAGATCAGCTCTCTGGACCCTGCTGTTCATCTATCCGCTGCACCCCTTCCATCAAAATGGCCATGAAGTCGCCAATGGGCGGTCGTCTTTCGAGCTCGGCGGGAATGCCCTTGGTGTAGCTGAAGTGACCGCTTTTCTCACCTAGCAGGGTAAATATCGCCTCCTGACCGAGTTTTTTGAGGTACCGGGCATAGACGATCTGGCCGTCGCGAAAAAAGACCATGGCCTTACCCTCGTCGAGCGCCAGAGATATAGCGCCCGTTTTCTGCGATGAGTTGATGAGCTGCAAAAGATCGACGATGGTGATCTCCTCGAGCTCTCCGGTCATGCCCGAGGTGATATTGCCGGCGCGCAGAGCCATTGTCTGAGCCCTCTCCACCAGCAGCTTGAAGAGAAAAAGCTGGAGCACCGGATATTTGATGATAATCTGCTTGAAATTCTTCAGGCTGAGTAGAGCCACCTGGGTTGCATCGACGGTCTGAACGGAACTGGTTACCGGCTCTCCGGTAAGCAGACTCATCTCCCCGAAGATCTCTCCCGCGCCCAGCTCGGCTATGCGCGATCCGTCGTCGGCCAGCACCGCCACTTTGCCCGTCAAGACTATATAGAGATGATCACCGGCGCCGCCTTTTTTGATGATGACCTTGTCAACAGGAATACTCTTCAAATCCAGCATCAGGGTAAGATCGCTGAGAGCATCGTCATCGAGGGCTTCGAAGAGAGTCAGGCTTCTGAGCACGCCAAAAAATTTATCCAGATGCTGGCGTCTCCGCTTCTCCTCGGCCTCGTTGAGCATCTTCATCTGGAGCGTTGCGAAATCCTTGTCTTTTTTAAACTCAAAACCGATCTGGCCCTCGCAGCCGCTGCATCTGAACTTCATCTTCTGGTTGCCGAGCTTGGAAAAGCCGCCGAAACTGTCTCGGTTGGAAATGG
>CAKZOA010000158.1 GCA_937132035.1 uncultured Desulfobulbaceae bacterium
TCGTCTTTGAGATGTGTGCGGAAGGCATTGAGGAGAAGGCGCAGGTTCTGGGCGATGAGTCTGTTGAAAAAAAGGCTGATGACGATGTAGAGACAAAATATCGAAGGGATGACAGCTGAAAAGACGATAAAGGCTAATTCTCTGAGCTTATTGAGGTTGGGTCCGATCGGCAGGCTGACGCTGACAACTCCGGCAACCTCTCCGGCCTGGCGGTAAAAGCCGCCGCTGTCGCCGTAAATCTCAAGAACTTTTTTTGGCGCATCCTCGGGTCTGCCGTGGCAGTGGAGGCAGGATTGCTCAAACACCACCGGTTTGAAGCGTACGAAAAAGCGCTCTTTTTGCTCGTCTGCAATAATATCATGCCACTCACCCACATGCGGGTTTTCGGAGAAGTAGGTAGTCATCTCTTTCTCCAATCCGACGGCCTCGTATTTTGGATTCCGGGCGTTGATAGAGACGCGGCGGTAGGAGAAATCGTCCACTTCATCGTTGACCAGTTCCATGATCGCCCGGGAAATGTAGGACGAAGACATCGCCTCGAGAATAAAATCATCTTCATCGACGATTTCATACATTTTTGGACGGAGTACTTCCCTGACATACCCGCGGCTCGCATCCATCGCCGTCATGATGAGGGTTGCGCGCTGGTACGCCTCCTGCTCTAAAGCCTGTTTCTGGTAGTAATAGATGGTGATTGAGGCGATTGCTGAGAAAAGAATGAGTATGGCGGCGAGACCGAAGAGAAACTTGGTCTGGATTCCCGCCTGTCTTTTGGAATGCTGGTTTTTCATTACCGGGAAAAAACGTTGCTGAAAGGCCCAATAAAATTCTTCATAGCCATGTAATACTCAGATTTGCTGCAAGTGGCAACCTGAGTTGGCACCATGCGGGAAGAAAAAGCCCCCTCACCTGAAAAGAAAAAACCAGCCGACAAGGATAAGCAGAATGGCGACCATTTCCAAGACGGTTACGCGAATGAGCATTAGGGAAATTTTTCGCTGTGAAGGGGTCATCTTCAGAACGATGCGATTCATGATATACCTGAACACCCAGGTATTAAGCGTCGTTTTTGTGTAAAGGCGCACATACTCCTTGATGCTTCTGAGCCAGAGGACGATGCGGCGCTCCTCCTCCGCAGAGGGTTCCTCCGTATAGTCTACATAGGCGTGGAGGTGTCCTCCTTTGGCACCAAAGGTTATTCGCTCCCAGATGGTATCCTGGGCGGCCAGACAGGGTAATCCAGTGTGGTCGAAGGTGATGTTGCCCTGCAAAACCGAGTCTCGCTCGGTTTCGTGGTCGGTGATCCGGGCGATATAGGAATCTTCAGAGGATTCGAACGAATTGATGATCCAATGCGGGTTGAGGCGGAACAAAGACTCTTTGTCTATTTTTGTAAACGCCTTTGCCGAGGTGCCGCTGTCCCAGTCGAGATAGAGATCATATTCTTTTTTCATTGTGGTGATCACGGCGCAACCAGGAGTGGACAGGGAAGAAGCGGGTGGAGTTTTTTGTTGGAAATGGTGTTCGCCAGTCCTTTCTCCATGACAACAGAGGTGAGTCTGTTGGCTTTTTTCATATAGGGACCGATGACGGCGACATCGCATTCCAGCCTGCCTGCCACCTCGGTTATCGTTTCTTCAATACCGCCGACGACTTTGATGAACCGGCAGTTTGCCGATGCCGGATAGGAGGAGCGGATACGCTGCCAATCCTCTTCAATCTCTCGACTCAGCTGTTCCTGGGCGTAATCTTTAAACACGGTGCGGGTGGTCGAGGTGTTCAACCAGTCGTCGCTGGACATGGCGCTCCAGTCTTTGTCGATGATGGTGAGGACCACTACATTCTCTGGTCCCACGGAATCAACCATCTTTTCGAAGACAAAGGCTTCGGCCTTTTGGGCACCCGAGCTGCCGTGAGTGCAGAGAAGTATTTTGGTAAACATTGGTTTTCCAGTTACAGGCCATTGTGCCCGGAGACGGCACCTGCCGCCTCCGGGCGATTACTAATATGGGTGATGAACGATCCGGTTGTGAACCGTCAACGGTTTATAGCCATTTGGTGAACAGCAATACCAGAAATGTCGTCGCCAGGCAAAGGACCAGGGCGGTGAGGTCTTCGGCACGTTCACTGTTGAAGACCGATAGCGCCCGCTCCTCGAGCTCTTCGACGTTTGCTGTATCTTGGGGTTTATCACTCATTGTTTTGACTCCTTTTAGTGAAGAACGACGTCTTTTACAAGCCAGAGAACCACGAAGAAGGAAAGGGTCGCTTTCAGTACTCCGGATATTCCGCCGATGACCAGGGGCCATCCGCCGGCCTGGAAGATTGCTTTTTTGGTTATCTGCATACCGAGACCGATGAGGCCGAAGGCGAAGAACCAGATCATGCAGTCAGTGAGCGTGGTTACGGTCTTCGATTTCTTGTGAACCTGTTTGACCGCATGTTGGAGCACACCACTCATTTCCGGGCTGATATCCAGCCTGCCCGCCTTGTCGGCGGCGAGGATCGATTCGAGTTCGGCCATTCTGGCTCTGCCGGTCGTGCTGAACAATTTATTATTGTCACGATCGGCGAAGTTACCAGCGATCTGACGCTGTTTGTGCAGATCTACCACCGCAGCCATCTGGGACTCGGAAAGACCTGTAATACTGCCGCTGGCAAGAGCTTCGTCCAGGGTGGTCCATTCTTCGTCTGTTACCTGGGTGCGGTCGTTGTAGCTTACATCGATGAATTTACCTTTGTAATGCTGCGGTGGTGAGAAGAGCCCCATGGAGGACATGAAAAAGAGCAGAAGGAAGCCAAGAATGAAGATCGGAAATTTATCGATGACCACGGTCTTGAAGGTGAGTTTTTGACCGGACTCCTTGCCGAACCAGGTTGCGAGCACGAGAACGATGATGGGCAAGAAAAGAACCCGGGTGATATTGAAGATCTCGGCGACCTTCAGGGTCTTGATGTCGACGGCATCAAAGGCAAGCGCGGCTGCTGCCACTTGAGCAGAGTTGAGAATGCCTGTGCCTGCCCAGGCGCCGAATTGTACGGCGTTCATGTCGACCATCTTACCAACAGTCGGAAAGATGAACATACAGAGAATGCCGAAGGAGAGGATGGTGCCGATGGTGTAGGCCATCTCTTCGCTTTTTGCTTTGACCACAGGCGCTACGGCAACGGTTGCCGACACACCGCAGACTCCCATACCGGCCGAGAGAACGCCGGTCATGGTCTTGGGCTGCTTGAAAATATGGCCCAGCCAAAGCACGACGAAGACCGTACCGAGAACGAAAAAGCCGATCAGCCAGATGGAGTAGACACCCAATTTGGCAAGTTCGGCGAAGCTGTAACGGGCGCCCAGCATGATAACGCCCATTTTGAGTACGAACCTGGCGCATTTGACGCCGGGACCGGCAAACTTGGGTATGCCAATGGTATTGGTTACCAGCACACCGACCAGCAGGCCGAGGACGACATAGTTGAGATTGAGGATCTTGTAGGCATTGAAACCGATTGCCGGTTCCAGCGCTTTGGTCCAGATTTTCACGACAGGTTCAAGATACCAGCGTATGGCCATTGCCAGAATGAGCATCATAATGATGCCGCCGATGATCTGCAGAAAGAAGCGGTCGAACAGCGTCCGCTTGGGATCACGTACACTGTTGATCGTCGCGCCGGCAAAGCCGATTGCGGCAACGATCAGGCACATGGTTACCTGCAGATCCATGGTCTTATGGGTCGACAGGTATTTCATCATTGGCAGTAACGCGCCGGACATGGTGATGAGTCCATAGACCAGCAATATGCCGCTCATTATAAAGACCGGCATATTGTCCTGTACACGAGAAGTCATTTCTTTCTCCTTGATGTTGATTCCGGCCGGAGTATCGGGCAAGCCATTGTCCCGGATATTGCCGGAAAGTTAAAAAGTGATATGGTCACATTTAGCAAAGGGTGTGCCATTGGCGGTGAATTTCTATTGTCCTGATTAAAGGTAGAAATAACGGGCTGTTGCCAGCAGTATCGAGGATCTTCCCTGGTGCAGCCCTGATCTCCTCAGTGGAACTTCCGGGCGACAGTGTTGCCGAAAGTTTACAGCCTGACAAAGAGTGGCGGGAGGGTATCGAAGAGTTGATGAAGAGGTCAAACGGCCACCTGGCGACGGAGTGTGTACGCTCCTATCTCAACTTGTCAGCTATTCGGGCTGAAAGATCGAGAAGAAAGAAAAGACAGAGCGATGGCTTGGATTGTGTCGGCGCCAATACCCCAGTGGCATTCTTTCCAGCTTGGAGTAGAGAAACCTGCAGAGGAAGGAGGATAAAGGCTGGTACCATGGCCTGCCGTCAATGGGCGGTTGTCAGTGGCCATGGTTTCGTGGTGTTCCTCGCCGAAGAGGAGAGTGGCAGACCTTTTCGTGAGAGGGATGAGGTGAGAATTGTAAGCTCCCCTCATCCTACACGATGTGAGGCATGGGGCGATACTTTTCATCAAAGAGTCTGACTAAAACGTCAGCATAGCTACACCGAAGACAGCGATGCAGGCGCCGAATACGGCACGCAGTGAGACTTCCTCCTTATGGATGAAAACGGAAAAAGGGATGATGCAGATAGGCACAAGAGAGAAGATGGTCGAGGCAACGCCAGTGGAGAGGTAATGGAGTGCCAGTAAAGCCAGAGAGACGCCGAGAAAGGGGCCGAGAAACGCTCCGGCCGATGTGTGAAGAATCGCCTTTCTGTCTTCGAAGGCACTTTTGACGTTCACCCACCTTCGTGTTGCCGTAAAGAACACAAGGAAACAGAGGGAGGCGGCAATAACGCGTATCTGGGTAGCCGAAAAGGCGTCGAGATAGCCGGAGTCATGCTGCATGCCGGCTTTGCTGAGCACCATGCCGCAGGCCTGCCCGAGCATGGCCAGCAATCCCGCGGCGACGCCGGTTACGGTAATGCTTCTCTTGATGCGCTGTCGTTTTGGCACGGCGCTGGTTTTTTCGGAAATCACCAGGCCGACGCCGGCAAGGGTGATAGCGATGCCAAACCACTGGTGGAGCCGGTATTCTTCATGAAGGAAGATCCAGCCGATCACCGCTGCCGTGGGAGCGGCCAGACTATGGAGCAGCATAGCCAGCCTGGGACCTAGTTCCACCAGTGCCTTGAATAAAAAGATATCGCCGATAAAGAAGCCGACCGTCCCGGAAAGCCCCAGCAGTATCCAGGCTCGCAGGGGGAAGTCCAGCGGCAGGGGGGAGCCGTCGCGTATGAGCAGAAAGACGCTGAAGAAAAGGAGTGCCGCCGCCATTCTGATAATGTTGACCGCCAGGGGGCCGACCCGTTTGGAGGCGGCCTCGAAAAACTGTACGCTGAGGGTCCAGCAGATCACTGTGCCGATGGCAAGGATGATACCTGTAACAGACATAGTGGTAAACCTAAGGTAAAGTGCTCTCCAGCAGCGGTACCTGAGTGTTCCGGTTCCGCATTTTCAGTCGGTGCCGTTTGAATCGTCTGGCTGCACTCTATTTAGGCTGTAAGCAAAGAGAATACAAGAGAAAGATTCCAGCGGGTGGTCTTTCTCGACAGCGACGGCGGCGATAATGGAGTGTGCAAAACTGGTCATGAGAAGTCGCTTGCCGAAAAGCGCATATAGTAACTGTTGAATCAGGTGCTGCGGTGCTCGCCACGGTAGGAATCAAGCGGTGTTTGTACCTTCGGCGAATTGATGATAAAGTGGAGTATGCGGAAAGCAAGGTCACGGCTCTTTATTTCTCTTTCTGATTCCCCCTAATGTTCAGAGGGCTCCTTCTGTACCAGGGGGCACTCCTGTCACTCCGTAACAGGGTAGGCTGAGGTTCAGGGGGAGTCAGGTTCTCTGTATTCATATTGATATGAAACTCATTATTGGCAACAAGAACTATTCATCCTGGTCACTGCGGGCATGGCTGCTGCCGGCGTATCACGCTATTTCCTTCGAAGAAGTCCGAATTTCGTTATCCGTATCCGGCACATCTGCTGCAATAGCCCGATATTCCCAGGCCGGTAAGGTTCCGGTT
The DNA here is from genome assembly GCA_937132035.1 of uncultured Desulfobulbaceae bacterium. Lineage (GTDB taxonomy): Bacteria > Desulfobacterota > Desulfobulbia > Desulfobulbales > Desulfocapsaceae > Desulfopila_A. The sequence continues at coordinate 6,035 of CAKZOA010000158.1, forward strand.
CTGCACGACGGTGATCTTGTCGTCTGGGACTCGCTGGCCATTTGTGAATATATATCGGAGCGATATCTTGGCGGCGGCGGCTGGCCTGAAGATATGGGCATGAGGGCCGAAGCACGATCCTGCAGTGCCGAGATGCATTCCGGTTTCCCTGTCCTCAGGAAGCTGATGCCGATGAACTGTCGGGCGGAGGGACGTAGAGTCAAGATGACTTCCGACGTGAGAAAGGATATCGAACGCATCGACGCTCTTTGGAGTTCGTTGCGTGAAAAATACGCCCGGCGGGGGCCGTGGTTGTTCGGCGATTTTTCCATTGCCGACTGTATGTTCGCCCCGGTGGTTTTTCGCTTTGCCACTTACTCTCCCCTGATTTCGAAAGCTTCGAAAGCGTACATGGACACCGTTCTCTCTCATCCCATGCTCAGACTCTGGCAGCAGCAAGCCTGTCAGGAGGAAGAGGTGATCAACGAAGAGGAGAAAGGTGATGCGTGCTAGTTCTTTACCTTTCGTAGAATGAAGGGGCGGCTGCTGATCATGGTAAGCAAAATGGCGAAAACAGCAGCTGCTGCACCCAACAGGACGTTGTAAAAAGGCGGTGCCGCCAGCGCCAGCCTGATCAGCAGGGTGGAGAGAGCAAAGCCGGAGTTGCGGAATATGGTGAAGAAAGAAGGGTGAAAGCATTGTGATATCAACACTACCAGAATATCGGTCAAAATGAGCAGAGTGTAGAAGTCATAGAGGAAGTCGGTATGTTCCGTTCTCGTCAGTGTCAAAAACGCGCTATTTACGCCCATAAAGATAAAGGCCCCGAGAAGAATAAGGGCAATACCTTTCTTGGCGGCGACGAAACTGTAGAGGTCCCTGGGTCTCATCGCTTCGTCGGCGACCCTGGCCTGGATGTAGTAGTATAATCCTAGCAGTCCGAAGATCAGCAGTGCGCCGAATCCGTCGGAGATGATATAGAGGATGGCCTCCCTGCTGCCTTCGAAGGTGACCGGTTCAGGCAATTGGGCCAGTTCCTTGAAGGCGTTGCGCATGAGGATCAGCGAGAGTATCTCGAACTGTTTTCCCACGGATCGGGAAAAGGAACAGGGCAGGGTGAAAACCAGGCTGATCACCTCGAGAATGAGCACGACGGTGAAGGCGTATTGTACGGCATAAAAATGATTGTTGGGGATGATGCCGCCTATCTCGGCGGGCAGCAGCCCCCGACGCTTGATTTCTATAAGACACAGCGCACCAAGAAAAAAGACCACGAGACCGACGGAGATTTTTTTGTGGATGCGGGCATTCTCCCACAGGTGTTGCAGCGGGTCGAACGTGTATGTTATGCGCTCATAGAGAAAATTCATGCCTTGCGTGCCTCTTGTAAGGTGCCAAAGGGTATTGTGCTGCATAAACTACGGTCAAACGACGTGCCGGGCAAGCAAAAAAGAGAGCCTGGTGATCCATCATGCAGAAGAGCAGGTTGAAAAGAGCGCAGAAAGAACTGCGGGCCGGACTGCTCCGGTTTGCTTCAGACCTTAAATCTGGATACCATGTCTTCCAGCTGTCGAGAGAGGCTCAAGAGCTTGTCTGCACTGCCCTCGACTCGTGAGCTTCTGGTGGTCATGGCCGAGGCAGCTTCGTTGACCTCGGAAATATCTTTGCTGATATCGTTGACCACAACCGAGGACTGGGCGACATTCGTGTTGACTTCGGAGATGCCCTGCGATGATTGGTTGATGTTGGCCGTTATTTCGTCGGTGACCGAGGTTTGCTCTTCCACGGATGTGGCGATGGTGTTGATCACTTCATTAATTTCGTCGATGATCGTGGTAATTATACGTATATCCTCAATGCTCGAAGAGGTGGTGTCCTGCACGCTTTCAATCTGTGTTTTGATGTCAACGGTGGCACCAGCCGTCTGTCTGGCCAGTTCCTTGATTTCGTTGGCGACCACCGCAAAGCCCTTTCCGGCCTCTCCGGCCCGAGCTGCCTCTATGGTAGCGTTGAGGGCGAGAAGGTTGGTCTGCTCTGAAATTTCCGTGATGGTTTCGGTAATTCTGCCTATTTTCGAGGCCGCTTCACCGAGGGCTTCCATTTTTTCGAAGGTCTGCGAGGATTGTGCGACTGCCTGAGTGCTGATATGCTTGGCTCTTCCTGCTCCTTCGCTGATTCTGGTTACTGTCGCCGTCATCTCCTCGGTGGCTGAGGCGACCAGGCCTATATTGCTTGAGGCCTGTTCCATGGTGGCAGCCACCGAGTTCATGTTGATACTCATCTCCTCGGCGGCGGCGGCGACGGTGGTTGATTTCTGCGCAGTTTCCTCCGAGCCCTTCGACATTTCCGTGGCTATCTCCTTCAATTCTGTGGAGCTTACCGACAAGGTCGCAATCCCCTCGATGATGTCTTTGAGCATTCCCCCAAGCTTGGCGATCATGTCATTGAGCGATCTGGACATCCTGCCAATTTCATCCTGTTGGTCGATATCGAGCGAGCCGGAGAAATCGCCCTGGGCCATGATGTCGGCGAAGGAGGCGGTCTTCAGAATAGGTCTGGTTATGATTCTGGTGAGCAGCCAGGCCAGCAGTCCGCCGATGATCAGGGCGGCGAGGGCAATGGCCAAAACCAGCATTTTCGACCCGTCGGCCCTGCTCTGCAACTCTTTTCCCAGAGATTTTTGTTGTTTTTGCACTGACGCCGTCAGGGCAGAGAGGCTGGCGACAATGGAGGGTCCTGTTTCTTCCAGGGCCTGTGCCGCGACCTGATCGCGTTTCTGCACGGTGGTGACCAGCTCCTGGAAGCTCAGGAGATAGCCGACCGCCGCTTCTCTGGTTTGCGCCGCCGTTTGTCGTCCGTCTTCGTCTTGAAGCAGGATCGTCATTTTTTGGGCGAAATCGTCGAACTGAACGAATTCCTTTTCGACTTTTTCAATAAAGGATGTATCGATGCTGTCGAGGTAATTGTAGATGTATATTCTCCCCATAAGCAGATTACGCAGGGCCATGCCGGCCAGATAGGTGGCGACCTCGTCCTGGTCGTTATGGGCTCTGTCCATAATTGCTGCCAGATCAGCGGCTATCCGGGGCCCTATTACCGCCATTTTTTCATCAAAGAGCTGGTTCCTTCTGTTTTTTAAAGTGACTATCTGTTGAAAAGCCGATTTAAAGGCATCGATTTTCGCCGATATGGTTTGCAACTCCTCTTTTCTTGCCCGGTCGCTGGTCTGTTGTGTCACCGTTTCCACGGTTTTTTCCACACGTGTCAGGTATCCGTTGTAGCGCTCTATAGCCTGCTCATCGCCGGTAATGATAAAATCCTTGACGTTCATCTGCATGTTGAGCATGTCGGCCTGGAGCCTGAATATCAGATTGGCATTGTCGACATACTGGTTATAGGTGTTAAGGCCTCCCGAAACCCGGTTGAGACCATTCCAGGAAAGAAGAGACACGACAAACATTAGCGCCAGAACGAGGCCGAAACCACCGCCGATTTTTTGCACCAGACTCAATTTTTTCATGATGGAAAAGTTTCCGTAAAGTAAGGGTGAAGAGGTAATATCTGCCAATACTGTCTGCACCTGGCTTAATCGTCAAAGAGCATAAAATACTTAAGGAATTATTGCTGTAAAAACAGAGAAAATTTTGCAATATCGGCACGAAAATTTACTCACAGGTGTTCAAGGCAGACAGTTGCGCATCCTGGTCAAAAAAGTTCCTCAGGCGACAGTCAGGGGGAATACTTCTATCAGGCTGTCACAGTGTAGCGTTGACAGGATGAGCACGTTTTCGATACTATATACCATATGCCATAAACGGCAGAAAGATAAAGTCCTACGGCCAAACGACTGAGTCGAAAAGCCATATCTCTACAAAACCGGGTTGTCTGCATTAAAGAGGATTTGGCCCGCCGTTTCGTAAGAGAAGGACCCACTCTTCTTTCTCACTCTACACCTTGCCCTGGGCAAAGGGGGGACGCTATGAAAGAACAGATCATCAATTATGAGACCTTTATCCGGGTATCCAACGCCATCTCTCACTCCAAA
>CAKZOA010000159.1 GCA_937132035.1 uncultured Desulfobulbaceae bacterium
AATGCCGATGATCTGATGTCGAAGATCATCGGGCCTGAGATAGGATTGCGACACACTGGAGACGGTATCGGGTAAAATAACAAACGCCCCGGTTTCCCTTGCTCCAGGGCCGCCATGAGCACCGTTTTCGTTGACAAAACTCAGTGAAGATCCTGAGGGTCTATAGGCGGAGATGATGAAATCACCGCTGTCGCGGTGGCGGCAGAGCACCTCCATATCTTCGCAGAGTCGTGCGAGATAGGGGTGGTCCTTGCCGAAGGCTCCTGCCGCCTTATCGGCCAGTTGACCGGTTCCGGTTGCAGTGACGCAGATGACCCTGTTGCGGTCGACAAAAAAGACCAGTGGGATCCCGCCATTTATCACCAGCTGCCGGCCGTATTCATACATGTCAGTAGAGTCGATTTTGCAGGGTAGGTATATATGGCCCAGCGGACCCATGGCCGTTATGTGGATCATGGCAGGGTCATCAGCGCTCTCTGCCGATTCCTGCATTCCTTGACGCGAAGTTTTTTTCCAAAAAAAGAGAGGGTATCTGCGTAGGTGGAGATGTTCGAGGGTCCACTTTTCTTCGGCCAGGCTAAAGCCTGCGAGCGTGCCGAAACTGAAGACTCGGGCCACCGCTTCATGCAATGTCTCCTTGTTCTCGGATGTGAAAGGTGTTACTGGCTCCTGACCATGGTCGGAGTAGATAAAAACCTGATAGTCCCGGCGATCCGAGCGAATAGCGGTGGTAACGATATCCTTTATGGCCGCGTCAATGCTCTTGAGAGTTCTGAGGGCCAAGGCTGAATGCGGATTGCGTCGGTGTGCGTGTTCGTCGTACCCTGTGAAATTGGCATGAATTATCGGCAGTCCGCGGGCAATATCTATTTTGACGTGCATTCGTATCAGTTCACGCAGGACAATGCAGGTACCTATGCGAGAATAATTAAACCTAAACTCCATTAATGGATTTTTCCTTCGGAAAAGCGCTCGAAAGAACTCACGGTGCGTCAATGCCATCTCCAGTAAAAAGAGGGCTGTTACCCGGATGATTTTTTCCACATTGACGAGGACGAACCAGGCGATCTTTCCTGGTTGTATACCGGCAAAGAGCGACTGCAGTTTCATGGACTGGATACAGAATGGCGCTTCCCGGGCACCGCCGGCAAAGATATTGGAGTAGGAACTGCCGCCGGCAAGCAGTCCCCTGGCTGTGGAGTCGAGTCTGTTTGCCACGGCATCGGCGGCCTCAGGGGTGAACATCGCCCGTTTCTTCTGGGTTTCACGTTCATAATACTCAAAGGAGGGGACAGCGCTTTTGATACCGTAGAAGAGTTCGGCCTGCACGGCGGGGGTGGTGGAGGGAAGACCGGAATAGAACTTTCTCAGAATGAAATTATCCCGCTGTATGAGTCGCTGGAGAAAGGGCAGTTTTCTTTTGTCGATGGCCTGCAGCAGCCGGTCATATCCCAAACCGTCGATTTGGATGACAATAACACCGGGGGTATGCGGATCCGCATGCAGTTCTCCGTGTTTCCTCAGCCGCAGATTTTCTGCTGCCCATTCACTCCGGCTGAAGATGCGGCGGAGGCGCCGTATTCTCTTTCCCAGACGACCCAACACGAATAACCTCTCAAAATTATATAAGAACCGCCGGCAAATGCCTGCGCTTTGATCCTGCCCCTGCCCCTGACCAGAACGCTGCGCTCACCTGCACTGATGGCGGAAGATGCGCATCCTGCGTCGGTTTACTTCTCTATCTGTAGGTGGTCAGCGGTTTTGGCAGCCCTCGGCCTCTTCGATCGCTTTTGGGGGGAGAAGACAGTGAAAATGGAACTGGCAGATGCTTTTTGCGAAAAAATGGGCGACGATTTTCGCTGGTGCAGAGGAGCACGCCGGTTTTATGCAACTCTTCAGGTCGAGTTGGTATCCTTGTCGGCATCGTATTTTGTATTCGGCGGCGGTCTCTGGCGTGTAAGATCTGTATTGTGTTTTTTCGGAGGCAGATACGGCAGCAGGTCTTCAACCGCAAAAGGCTTCTGAAAGAGCACATCGACTCCGCGTTGGAATGCTTCTTTCTCTATCTTGGAACAATCGCCGCCGGTAATGAGTATAACCGTGGTTTGGGCGGAGTGTGCCTTGATATGGTCGGCAACCTCGTAGCCGTTAATCTCGTCCATCTGCAAATCCGTTATCACCGCATCGAAATCTTCCAAATTGAATGCCTCTATCGCCTCCTTACCGCTGACAGCACTTTTAACCGTATAGCCTTTATACTCGAGGGAGGTGGTAAGTACGGTGCAGAATATTTTTTCATCGTCGACAACGAGAATATTTCCAAGAGAACCCATGGCCCAACCTCCTGTGTAAAAAGTCACTACAGCCTTTTCTCGAAGCGATGATACGCCGGGCAATTCAAAGCGACGTTTACGCTGCCCTAACACAATCATTGGAGAAAAAATCGATCAGCTTAAATATCCGGCAAGTATAGCAAGGAGAAGCAGGCCGATAAGAATCCAGAAGGTTATGCCAATGACGGTTGCGGCGGCATTCTCTACGGCTATTTCTTCCTTGACATCGGTTCGGGTCCTGGTCGGTCTCCTGACAACCGCTGCAAGCAGCAGGAAAATCAGGACGACTAGAATGAGACCAGGAGCCCAGTACATGCCGAAAACCGGTGGTCCCGCGGGCCTCAGCCAGAGACCTCCCGCCCAGGCAAAAAGAAAAAAGAGGATAAAGACCGGCACGATACCAGGCATTCTTCCACGACCTCGGGCAAAAGCGCCAAAAAGTGCAGCAAATACGATTCCCAGTACCAAAGCAAGTATAATGTCACTCAGTATCATAGTGTCCCTCTGCGAATATAATGAATAATCTATCCTCAACGTCTGGTACTAAGTGGTATGCAAGTAGTATTCCTGGTGGAGAACGGGTGCTTTTTTCAGTAGAAGAAGGCTCGGTTCTACGACCAGGATAGTGGCAGATGGAATCGAGGCCTACAGCGGCGGTGGTGTTTGCCGGCGGTGTTCGCCTTCTTTCCGGTCTTCGTTTTTTTCTGTCATCCTCTCGTGTCGTCCTGGAATTCTGGATACCGGTGTCCTCAATTGGTCGACAGAACAGCAATACCTGTCCCAACGGTACCGCAGGTCAGCCGAGAGTCTTCCCTGTCTTGTTGATACAGCCGATCCGGCCTCCCATGATATTTCTGATGACATAACGGCTGCCATCGAGAAGCTGTGGATTCCAGCTGCATTTGAATTTGATCTCCTGCCGGAGACGAAGCACTCTTGCATCCCGTGGATGAACATCGCAGCCCAATCCCCATGAAGAGATATCGTGCAGATCCGCGGTTATTTCCTTTCCCGATCCCAGAACCATGGTGATCTTGCCGCTTTGGCGCTGACGCATGTGATCTCTGCGATTTAAAGTACAGCGTTCTTGTGAGCCGCACTTGTGGCAGCGAACACTGCGCCTGCGGATGTTCGGTGGGACCGGCATGTATCGTTTGGTGCTGCACTGGCTGCATATAAACCGGAAACGACCGTTGCGTACCTGAAATGCCTGACCGCGAGCCATGATGCTTTCTCCTCATATCTGCTGGTCCGGGTGAAGAAACACGATCATTTTACTTTTCTATGGAAACAATAATACTTATAGCGCAAGTATGCGAAATTTTATGGTTGCGACCTTGAAAAATGGAACTCTTCGGTGCACTGCCGAGGGCAGAAGCAGGAGCATCTAGGAAAAGAAGTGGAAAAGGTCATCCAAAAAAGATAGGGTGAGAAAAAGTTATGGAACGGAAAATCTTTACGGTGTCTTGACTGCGTATTCATTAGGAACGGCGGGTTTCCATAAGGAGCGACGGACTTGATTTTCTTTATCAAAAGAGTGGTAAAAGAAGCGCTCAGGCGACAGGGTGTTTCCCTGGTGGTCATCTACGTCCTGCTATTGGTCGTTTCAAGCCTGCTGGTGATGGCGGTCGAGCCGGCGGAGTCGGCGTTGGCCAGTTTTTCCAACGCCATGTGGTGGTCTGTGGTTACCAGCACGACGGTGGGCTATGGCGATATCTATCCGATTACGGCGGCAGGGAGAATCGTGGCCGTGGCTTTGCCCATGTTTCTGGGCATCGGTGTCAGCGCTGCCTTTATCACCTATCTTGCATCGAGTATAATCGAGAGGAGGGATAGAAAGATGACGGGGGAGATTGAGTACAGCGGCAGCGGCCATATCGTCGTTGTCGGCGCAACGGAGGAGACCGCTTTTCTCATAGAGCAGATCCTCAAGGATGACGGCAGCAGCGAAATCGACATAGTCCTTGCCGCCAACCTCGACCAGCATCCCATGCCGGAAATGGACAATGTTGTTTTCATCAAAGGTAAGGCCGAGACCAAGTCGACGCTGCAGCGTGCCAATATCAGTACAGCCCGAAGGGTGGTTATACATACCGGTAGCGACGATGAAACCCTTTTTGCTCTGGTCAATGTGATGAAACTTAAAGGCGAGAGTTGCGATGTCACCGTTCGCTGCATATCCACTGAGGCCCTGGAAACTTTCAGGAGCGTACCGGGCACATTCGAGGTTATCGTTCAGATGACCGCCGAGATGTTGGTCCAGGCCATGCAGGACAAGACCCATATACCTTTGCAGGTACTGCTCACCAATGACGAGCAGGAGGAAATATATTTCGTGACGGTGCCGGTGCTTGAGCGAAAGTGGACCTACTGGCAGCTTCATACTTATCTCAAGGAGAAATATGATTACCTCAGTTTTGCCCTGCAGACGGATTCGGGAAAGGTGGTCATCAATCCCGGCGCTGAGATGAAGATAGAGGAAAGATTTGGAATCTGGTTGATAGCCGATTCACGGCCAACGGGTATAGACTGGCGGGGGTGACGACTAGAAAACCATTTATTTTTCGCGGAGGATAGGGGGTGGATGACATCAGTCTGTATCGATATTTTCTCAAAGACAGTATTCGCAAGAACATTGATTTTCGGTCGAGCGACCAGCACAGAGGCGTACCCGTGCCGCCGGCACAGGAACCCGCTGATCCATCGCTGCCCCGTATCGACCTGCCCGATATCCGGTCTTTTTCCAAGGCTGTGCCGGAAATGGACCTTAAAGCCGCTATTGCCGGCCGTAAGAGCAGGAGACGTTTCAGCGGCGCTCCCCTGACGCTGGAAGAATTGGCTTTTTTGCTGTGGGCGACGCAGGGAAGAAGAGAGCCCGCTCGTCCAACCCCGCATTTCCGTACCGTGCCCTCCGCCGGCGCCCGCCACAGTTTCGAGACCTATCTGTATATCCAGCAAGTGGAGACCCTTGCCATGGGCCTCTACCGCTATCTGCCGCTGTCGCACCAGCTGGTTGTGCAGGCAACCCTCAAGGCGGGTAGCAGAAAAGAGCTCAGTGATGCGGTTTTCGGTCAGCATTTCGTCGCCGACAGCAGCGTTGTCTTTGTCTGGACCACCGTAGCCTACCGAATGGAGTGGCGCTATCTCCAGGCCGCTCACCGGGTCATTCTCCTTGATGCCGGTCACGTCTGTCAAAACCTCTATTTGGCCTGTGAGGCCATCGGCGCCGGAACCTGCGCTATTGCCGCCTATGATCAGGAGGCCATGGACGCGCTGTTGCAGGTGGACGGCGAGGAGCAGTTTACCGTCTATCTGGCGCCGGTGGGAAGAGTAAAGAGCAGCGCTTCAGGTGATCGCGGCTGAAGACCATCCCTCCGGGTGTCCTGCCTCTGGGCTTTGATTGAAAAGGTGTGATGTTTAAGGTTTTTTTTACCCTTTTTACTCACGATTCCGTTACTCGGCGGCCGGACGCGAAGTTGGTGATGGACATCATTGGCCGCGTTTGATTAAATAGAACTACTTACTCGAATTTCAAGGATATCTAACAATCACAAAGAGAGTAGTAGTGATTGCAAAGGGGCATGCCGCTCAAACTCAGACTGTATCCACCATGTTTATATTTTCCGAAAATTCTGTGTTCCCTGAAGAAAACGATGCAGCGTATCTATTGAGGTAAAGAGTGACTGAACAGCCTTCCGATGCCTTGCCTGATGAACAGAAATCTTCTGAGCGGTTTATTCAGGAGAGAGACGAACTGCGTGCTTTGCTCAAGGCCGAAAGAGAACGTTGCCGGCTTCTTACCGAGGACAATACGCGTCTCAAATCAGTCCAGACACCGCAAAACGAGCAGATATTTTGCATGCTCTTTGAGAAAATGACAGAGGGATTTGCCCTTGGCGAACCGATACTGGATGAGAACGGCGAAGCGGTTGACTTTCGTTTTATTGAGGTTAACCGATCTTTTGAGAAACAATCGGGTCTTTCGCGGGACGTTGTGGGTAAGCCGCTGAAGCAGGCACTTCCACGGGTAAAAAGGGAATGGGTTGAGATATACTCCGAGGTTGCCCTCCATGGCAAAACGGTCCGCTTTGAGAATTACAACCAGGACCTGGACCGGCATTTCGACGTCTGTTGTTACAGGCCCTTCCAGGGACACTTTGCCATTCTCTTTACGGATGTGACCGAATACAAGAAATCCGAGGAAAAACTCCAGCAGACTCATGGACTGCTCAAGGGAATTACAGAGGGCACGGAAGAGATGATTGCCGCAGAGGATCACAAGTTCCGTTATCTCTTTTTCAACGATGCCTACCGTAGGGAGTTCAAGAAGCTCTGGGGAATTGACATCGAGGTTGGAATGAGCATGGTCGAAGCTCTGGCCCCATGGCCCGATGAGCAGCAGAAGGCCAGAGCCATGTGGGCTCGGGCGCTCAATGGCGAAACGTTCCAGCAGACGATGAATTTTGGTCCATCGACGGCGCAGACACAGATTTACAACCTGCGGTTCAATCCCATTCTCGACGCTAGCGGCCAGCAGATCGGGGCGGCTCACATCCTTCGCAATATTAGCCAAGAGGCCAGGATGAGAGAGGAGCTGAGAGAAAGCGAAGAGAAATTCCGGACTGTATTCGAACAGGCGGCGGTTGGCATATGCCGGGTAAACTTCAGCGATGCCCGTTGGATTGAATTTAACGACACATTTAAAAACATGCTCGGCTACTCTCGGGCGGAACTGAAAAAAATCCCCTGGCCGGAAATAACTCATCCGGAGGATGTTGACCTGGACCTCATCCCCTTTCGAAAGATGGCCGCCGGAAAATTAGAAAGCTACACGGTGGAAAAACGGTTCATTCACAAAGAGGGACACTATGTCTGGTCGAGGCTTACCTTGTCGCTGGTACGCGATGCCGAGGGACTGCCGGACTACGAGATTGCCATTATTGAGGATATTAACGAAAGAAAGCTGGCAGAGCAGGCTTTGCGGGAAAATGAGGAACGGTTGCGAATTGCCGTTGAGGGAGGTGATCTCGGAACGTGGGATCTGGATTTGGTGAACGATGCGGCAACCCGCTCACTGCGCCATGACGAAATATGGGGCTACAGTGAACTTCAGCCGGAATGGGGATATGAGATAGCCATGCGCCAAGTAATTCCTGAGGATCGCCCTACTGTTGAAAAAGCTCTTGTCCGTTCCGAAAAGACCGGTCTGTTGTCGTTTGAGGCACGGGTGCGCTGGCCGGATGGCAGCATCCATTGGGTTTTCCTCAAGGGAAATGTTCATTTCGATGATCAGGGAAAATCTGTACGTATTGTCGGTGTAGTGGCGGACATTACCGAGCGCAAACAGACAGAACAGGCGCTGGAGCGTGTCAGGGACAGCTACCAGCAGCAGTTGCGGCTTTTTCGTGGAATCACCACCAGCACGCCAGACCATGTCTTCGTCTTTGATCCGCAGGGCAGGTTCGTCTATGCCAATCGCAGACTGCGTGAGTTGTGGGGAATGGAACAGTCCGATGTGCTCGGTAAGACTCCTCTGCAGCTTGGATATGAGCAGTGGCAACATGATTTACACATGCGTGAGATAGCGCAGGTAATCGAAACCAAGCGTCCAATAAAGGGTGAAGTATCGTTTAAGAACCCCCTCACCGGTATTTTTGGCGTTTATGAGTACATATTTACTCCTGTGGTAGGAACAGGTGGCGAGGTGGAGAGTATCGCCGGAATATCCCGTGATGTCACAGAAAGAGTGCGTCACGAAGAGGAGCGGGAGAGACTGATTGCCGAAATGGAAGCCGCCAATACCGAACTCGAAGGATTCACCTACTCGGTCTCTCATGATCTGA
>CAKZOA010000160.1 GCA_937132035.1 uncultured Desulfobulbaceae bacterium
CCAGATCACGGATAAAATTTAAATTAAGTTGTTCATCAATGGCAAAGCCATGGGTGTCGAGTTCACATACATCTGTCATCACCTTGGTTGCATCACCACAGATGAAGAAAGTGGAAGTAAGCCCGGCGTTGTTCACCACATCGGTTGCAACCTTGACATAAGGTGTTACAAATTCCTTGAATGTCTCAGATTTTATCTGGGAAGCAACTGGATCGATGATTGCGATGACTTCACAACCCATATCTGCATAAAACTGAGCGGCAACCGCGCCCAGCTGGCCGGCGAATTCACAGACAGCGTTGGCAAACTCCTTGTTTTTATAAACATCTGTGAAAATACGAACACCTGCCAAATGCGAAGCAAGTGTCAAAGGCCCACAAATACCCCCAATGAGAGCACAGTCCAACTCGTCCAGCTGGGGCTTTGCAATTCTCGCCGCTTCGAAAAGCACAGGCCATCTACCTGTATCCTTTGTGGGCAATTTAAGACCAGCTTCCTCGGGAGTCTTGTCTGAACAGGGATGAGTAGTAACTGAGGGCACGTTATCCGGCCACCATTTTAAATCACATCCGACAGAATGTGCTTCAATGGAAAGGTCAAATACCAGGGGTATACCATCCGCCTTGTATTTTTTTGCTGTCTCGACAATTCCTTTGGCCAGGATTTCAGCATCCTGTAGAAACTTATCAGCCGGCTCGTTAATCAGAAATGCGCAGTGAACCCCCGCATAGGGCACCCACGGAGCACTCTCCGTCCTCTTGCCTCTTACTGCATCGATATACGTTTGTTTTGCCATGTAAAATCTCCATTATTGTCAATTTTATTATACTGGCTTCGATACGCCCTATACCTCCCCAAATCACCTCCTCATAAAGTACAGCAAGATTAATTTAAGGTTCCGACATTTCAACCACATCTCTACAAAAGCCTACACAACTTACTTATATTACTAAAATTACGGCGTAGTACTTGAATAGATCCTTTGGATCATGAGCTACCCTCGTATTTATTCCCAGTTTTTTAAGTGTTCCGATCACATCTACAGCCAAGGATTCGATTGTCGGTCTCTTTTCGGTGGGAAAATGGCATGCTTCAGGGTATGCACACTCCCTACACAAAGCACAGCTCCCTGAGACCAGGCTAAACGCTTTGTCGTAACCATGGAGAAAGAGTTGCCTCTCCAGGCTGACGGTCCCCTTCCAGTAGCGCACCTGTTCACTGCGTTTTTTGCTGTTATTGAGGTAAAAATTTGTGCATTTCTGTGAACCGATGAGAAGAAGAGCAAGAGAATATTCCTCCATAATTGCCTTGGCTTGGGAAATATCAGGAGTAGCAGGGGGGCACGACCAGTTGGTGCCAAATTGTGAGCAGCCATAACGGCATTTTAACCCGACCCATTCAGCAAGTACAAAATCGTCTACACTAAATGGTTTAATGGTGTCGATACCGTATTTCTTCCCCTTGCTGGAAATATCTGCAAGTATATCATCAGGAATATTGAGATCACCACGAAATGTTCTTTTTTTTCCAGTAGATCGACTAGAAAGTTCAATGAATTTATTACTTTTCTGTGGCATAAACAATCTCCCTTGATCAATCAAAGTGAAGCAACACATCCTGCGGCAGTGCCAATTCCAAAACAACCTCTGAAGCTTTAATGATTGCGATGGGAACCGGGCAGCAGAGGTGACAATGAGCCTGCTCTGTGTATTTAAAGATCAGATTCATAGTATGTGGTTGAAAGAGATCAGTTATGGTTACCTCTGAGAGGTTTGCCGAGAGGTTGTTGATCATTTTGCACTGAGAACCAAGGATCTCGATGGCCGCTAATCTTTTTGACGTGCGGCTTGCTACCACCTTGCATGTAAGCCCGCATATTCCAGGGGTGACCGATACAGTTACCTTTTCCATCCTGTACCCTTCTATCTATTACAAACCAAAAACGCCGGCCGGCAATTTACTGCCGACCGGCAATTTAGTAATTACTAGTTTTTCTCTGGAAATTTAGGACCTTTGGGCCCCTGATTTAAAATATAGCCAGGAAGCACATCTTCCAGATGCGGGAATTGGTCTATCATGTGTGGTAATTGCATAGCCTCGGAAAAATCCTGTTCAAAAGTCGGTTCAACTGTAAGCTCAAGATATTCAACGTTTCTTGAGCACCAGTTTGCCTCGGTCCGTTTTTGAACATTCAACAGGGCAGCACGGCAACCATCTCCGGCGGCATTACCGACGCCATAGATGCTTTCCACCTCACAATCAGGGAAAAGTCCCATAACCAAAGCTTTTGTCCGATCAACATGGGTCCCGAAAGCTCCTGCGATCTTAACTTTGTCGACCTTTTCAACGCCCATTCGTTTCATCATCAGCTTGCAGCCGGCATACAAAGCACCCTTGGCCAACTGGATCTGCCTGACATCTTTCTGGGTAATAACGATATCTTTGTCAATACTTGACTCTTCCTTCCAGGCCAGTACAAACTCGGGCTGTCCGGTGTCCGCATTCTTGCGAAAACGCTCATTATCTTTTAGATACTTCTTGTTAAAGACCCCGGTCTTGGTAATAACCCCGGAGCTATAAAGCTCCGCCAGAACATCGAGGATACCTGAACCACAGATTCCTTTTGCCTTCATGTCTTCGGGCTTGGAAAATTTCCGGGTTTCATCTCGTCCGATTACCTTATAATCCACTTCCAGGGTCTCAGGATCGATCAGAATCCGTTCTATCGCGCCTGGTGCGGCTCGCATTCCAAAAGCCAGCTGAGCGCCCTCCATGGCAGGACCAGTAGCGCATGATGAAGAAACCAGTTTATGCCTGTTACCCAGTATCAACTCACCGTTGGTGCCTATATCAATAATGAGTTGAGTCTCGTCATGCTTATAGGGCTCTTCCGCTAAAAGTACACCAACATTGTCACCACCCACAAATCCAGCCTCATTGGGAAGAGCAAAGATATATGACGAATCGTTGATCCCAATATTCAGGTCTCTGGCTTTTATGTCCAGACTGTGGTGAATAACCGGCGGGAACGGCGCCAATCCGACATATTCAGGATTCAAACCGAGGAGAATATGGTGCATGGCAGTATTAAAACCGATGGTAATGTCTTCAATATCATCCATCTCCAGACGAAGATACGTTTTGCCCTCTTCGATGACTTCACGATATTCATCTGGACCAGTCTCACCTTTTTTCTTTTTGATCTTCTTCTTTTCCGGGTGCGTTATGGCTATAGCTTTTTGGATAAGTTCATTAATTCCTTCAATTATGTCGTCACTCATCCGCTTTAAACCGCCAGGTGTCGTCATATGAAAGGTAATCCTGGCCATGACATCTTCACCGTATTTACACTGCGGGTTCATCAATGACGATGTCCCGAGAACCTCCATTGTCTGGAGATTACAAAGGTAAGCGGCACAGGTGGTGGTACCGACATCGATAGCCACACCATATGAATTGGTGTGGATGCCAGGCCTTGTTCTGATTATTTCTTTGTCATTCCAGATACTGACCGTAACAGTCCAGTTGCCTTCTCTTAAAACAGAGGGTAATTTCCTGAGCGCGACGATGTCGATAGTGAGGTTGGTCAGACCATGTTCTCGCTCAAGTGCATTGGTAAGTCGCTCAAAATCACCAGTTTTGTCCTTAAAAGTTGGCGCCAGCAGCTCTATGCTGTAGATCTTTACCGCAGGATTGTGATCAATGTGGATATCTCGTGCCGCTTTACTCACAACCTGTTTTCCAGCACGGGATTCTTCAGGCACGAAGATCAGAATATCGTTTTCTATATTTGCAATGCACCCTAGCCGGTAGCCCTGTGCCTTACGCTCCGCATTAATGAATGGAGCCTCTTCCTCTTTCCAGGGGGTAACATGGTCCATGCTGGACTGAATGTTATACTTTTCAAAATTTCCTTCTTCAATGCGAACGATACATTTGCCACAAACCTTCTTTTCGCCACAAAGGGCTTCAATATCCACACCCAAAAGCCGGGAAGCCTCGATAATATTGCATCCTTTAGGCACTTCACCCCGGACTCCGGAAGGCTGGAAAATAACCATTACCTTATTATCATCCATCTAGATTGCTCCTTGTGCAATGTGGTAACCGTTGAGTATTGATGCTCCGGGATTCCACTTGGCCTGAATGAAATGATGGTAGTCATCAATATCATCACAGTCGCTTTTCCTGCCCTTGAGAATCAATGCTACTGCTCAACGGTCTTGGCCCATATCCTGCGTCCCGGGCCAAAGTATTAATTGATGGCATCGCATATGTATCTCCTCCAGTATGCACTTCTCTACTTAGCCATCCCCAGTTTTTAGTGCCTTACTCTTGAACTTCTGTCCCTCTTTTTAGTGCCCCTTTGAGGGATATAAAAAAACAAAAAAACGGTAATCATTGAAGAATCGTGAATTTGATTCTACTCCCAAGGCACTTATCCCGCTTGCGGGATTAATTTTTACGAATTTATCCTGATTAGGTGACTTCACCTTTCTCAAATTTTCTCAGATTTCCGATCATCTTAATGCCCTCGGAAACTGCATTACCTGCAGATTCAGCATACCCATCAGCCCCGAACAGGTTAGCAACATCACGGGTAAGCGGAGCACCACCCAGCATAATGAGACAATCCGGGTTTTTCTCCTTAACCATGGCTATAACCTTTTTCATGCCAAGCATGGTTGTGGTCATCATGGCAGACATCGCCAGCACATCCGATTTGGTGTCCAGCTGTTTCTCGACGAAGTCTTCCAGGGGGACATCGCGGCCCAGCTCATATACTTCCCAGCCCGCGATATCAAACATCATCTTCACCAGAT
>CAKZOA010000161.1 GCA_937132035.1 uncultured Desulfobulbaceae bacterium
CGTTATATTTGAGGCTGTCATCCTGCTTGAAGCCGCTGTCGTGTTCTTCATCGACGATAATGAGACCGATATTGGCAAGAGGCGCAAACACCGCCGAGCGCGCACCTATTACTATTTTCGCCTTCCCCGTTGCAGCCAAAGACCACTGATCATATTTCTCGCCCCCGGAGAGGCCGGAATGAAGCAGGGCGATTCTGTCGCCGAAGCGCGAGAGAAAATGGGCTTCCAGTTGTGTTGCCAGGGCAATTTCCGGTACCAGTACCAGAATATCCTTATTGCTGTCGAGTGCAACCTGGGCAGCCCGAAGGTAGACCTCGGTCTTGCCGCTGCCGGTTATACCATGCAAAAGGAATACCTTGTAGAGAGAGGCGTCGAGGCACTTGCGGATCTGCCTCAGGGCCTCGATCTGCTCCTGGCTCAACTCCTTGGGCGCAGGGAGTTGAGGCGGTCTTTCCCCGAAGGGATTGCGATAAATTCGTTTCTTTTCTTTCTTGAGGATGCCCAGTCGGCACAGCTCCTTCAGGGCTTTTGCTGCTCCTCTATAGACTTTGAGAATCTCCTTGCGAGGGACCTCACCAGCATTGTCACGGGTATAGCGGGCATAATGGTAGAGGGTTTTTATCTCGGAAAGCTTGAGTTCGTGCCCCCCCCTTGCGCGAATATCTTCTGCAAAGTGTTCAAAAGAGCATGAAGCTGGATCGTCAATGGCCCGGTTTATATCGATCACGTCTCCGCTGCGATAGCACACTTCGGATTTATCGCCAATTTCTTGGTTGTCTACTTCATCGATAACATCTATAAGTCCCTGCTCCCGGAGATTGCCGACAAGTCGACGACTCGTGGCATTGGCAAGAATTTTTCTCGCTCGAATACCACGTATCCGGCCTTTTTCCTCGAGCTCTGTCAGCCAGGAGAACTTTTGCTGATCTAGATCGCCATTCACTCCGGCGAAGCCGGCAGCGGGGTCTTTGAGTTGAATAACCCTACCGCTCGATCCTTTCAACCCTGCAGGCAGCGCCGTAGTGATTACCTCGCCTATGGGATATTGATAGTAGTGGGAGATCCATCGGAAAAACGGAACCATGTTAGCGGGAAAGAGTGGCTCATCCCCTAATATATCCCGGATTTCCTTAATGACGAAGCCGCCGTCATGGTTTTTAATCCGACCAAGAACATACCCTATTGCCTGCCTCCGTCCCAAAGGTACCAGCACCTTACGCCCGGCAAAGTCGACGTCGTCCCGATTGCTGCCGAGGTAATAGTCGGGCAAGAGGTAGGTCAGCGTTGACAGGAGAGGCGCGGCAACCGCCACCTCCAGGTACATCATTTCTCGGTGACTGTTTTCTCGAGATACTCTCTAAAATCATCGGCCAGAGCAGGATGACGCAGGGCAAAGGCCACAATTGCCTTGAGGTACCCCAATTTGTCACCGGCATCGAATCTGGTGCCTTCGAATTCATAGGCAAACATCGACCTTTTTTTTGAAAGCGCCAGCAAGGCATCGGTCAACTGGATTTCCCCGCCGTGACCTGGCGTGGTTTTACCAAGAAGGTCGAAAATTTCCGGCATGAGTATATAGCGTCCGATTATAGCCAGGTCGGAATCGCTGGTGCCAGGCGCCGGCTTTTCTATCATCCTCGTCACCCTATGGGTGCGTTCCCGGCCACTTTCCTCACCCTCGACGATGCCGTACTGATGCGTCTGGTCCTCAGGTACACGCTGAACGGCGATGATCGACTCACCAACCTCTTCAAAAAGATTCAACATCTGTTTAGCACAGGGGGTGCTGCTGAGAACCAGGTCATCGCCGAGCAAAACCATAAACGGTTCATCGCCGACGACATGCTTGGCGGTCCATATGGCATGGCCGAGGCCTAGCGGTTTTTTCTGACGGACGGAAACGATATCAATGAGATTTGATATCATGTTGAGTTCTTCACCCAGAACCACTTTTTTCTTTTCCCGAAGGACCGCGTCGAGATGAAAGTTATAGTCGAAATGATTCTCGATCGCCGACTTGCCTTCACTGGTGACAAAGATTATCTGTTCAATACCCGAGGCCACTACTTCCTCGACGATGTACTGGATCGTCGGTCTGTCGACAATGGTCAGCATTTCCTTGGGTATGGCCTTCGTTGCCGGCAAAAAACGGGTTCCCAACCCCGCCACGGGAATTACAGCCTTTCTCACCTTCATAAAAACTCCTTATTTTTCAAAAACTGAATGTGTAGTAGTATGGTGGAAAACATATTGTGATCTACTTTTGCATACCATAAAACCGTTTTAACATCTATTATTTTTCATGAATTTCAACTATCCAGCGGCGCTTCCGATAACGCCCCTGCGCCGGCAAATCCAAGATGCCCTTCAGCAGAATCAGGTCGTTATTGTCGCGGGCGACACCGGCTCGGGAAAAACCACACAGCTTCCCAAAATGTGCCTGGAAATCATGCCGGCTTCCAAAGGCATCATAGGCTGCACCCAGCCGCGTCGAATCGCCGCCTTGACCGTCTCCTCCCGGGTGGCCGAGGAGTTGCAGGAACACTCCTGTCAGGTAGGCTATAAAATTCGCTTCCAGGACAAAACAGATAAACACACCAGAATCAAATTCATGACCGACGGGGTGCTCCTGGCAGAAACCAGAAGGGACCGCCTCCTGCGTCAGTATGCCATTCTCATAATCGACGAAGCCCACGAGCGCAGTCTCAATATCGATTTTCTGCTCGGCTATTTAAAAAACATTCTCAATACAAGGGATGATCTAAAAGTCATCATCACTTCGGCAACCATAGATACGCATACTTTCAGCGCCCATTTCAACAACGCGCCCATTGTCACCATTCCCGGCAAGACCTACCCCGTCGAGGTTCGGTATATGCCGCCTGAGGCGGATGAATTCGGCGAATTCGACAACTCTGTCGAAGCGGCTGCCAGCGCTGTTCGCCAACTCCACAGCAAGGAACCGCCAGGAGACATACTGGTTTTTCTGCCCACGGAAAGAGACATTCGCAGTTGCTGTGAACTCATCGGTAAAACAGTAAAAGGCCCCGACATCCTCCCCCTTTTCGGCAGGCTTCATACTGCCGACCAGAAAAAGATATTCCACCCAAGCTCAAAAACAAAGGTTGTTGTCGCCACCAATGTCGCCGAAACCTCTATAACCGTACCGGGCATCCGGTATGTGGTCGACACCGGCCTGGCACGGATATCCTATTACAATTACCGGGCCAAGACCCACAGTCTGCCGGTGAAGAAAATCTCGCAGGCGAGCTGCGACCAGCGTAAAGGCAGATGCGGCCGCCTCGGGCCCGGTATCTGCATACGTCTCTATTCCGAGGAAGACTATGAACAACGCGATGAATATATCACCCCGGAAATCAAACGCTCCAACCTCGCCGAAGTCGTGCTGCAGATGGTTTCCTATCGCCTCGGTGACCCTTATAGCTTCCCCTTTCTTGAACCACCGGCCACCACCGCCATCAACGAAGGCTACAACCAGCTTCTGGAACTCGGAGCGATAACTGCCAAACGCCACCTCACCGGTATTGGCAAAGACATGGCGGCTCTGCCTATTGACCCCTCAATTTCCCGTATCATAATCGAAGCCCGGAAAAACAACTGCCTCAAAGAGATACTAATCATCGCTCCCGTCCTTGCCATCCAGGACCCGAGGATGCGTCCTGCCGACTTCGAAAAGCAGGCCGATGAAGCGCATCGGCACTTTCATCACGACCAGTCCGACTTCATGGTTTTTGTCAATATCTGGAATCTCTACCACAGAGTCAAAGCCAAAACCTCCTGGTCACGTTTGAAAAAGTTCTGCAAGAGCCACTTCCTGTCTTTTCAGAGAATGCGCGAATGGATTGACCTTCATCAGCAGATGCTGGCTATTTTGCAAAAGCAGTCGTCTTTTGCAATCAACGACGAAGATGCCAGTTACGAGGCAGTGCACAGATCACTGGCGATTGGTTTTCTTCGCAATATCGCCATGAAAAAAGAAAAAAAGCTCTACACCGGTCCCTCGGCCAAGGAAGTAATGATTTTTCCCGGATCAGGATTGTTTAAATCGGCGCCGCAATGGATAATCGCCTCCTCTTTTATGGAAACAAACAGACTTTATGCACTTAACGTTGCCGCCATAAATCCCGAATGGCTGGAACCGCTTGCCGGCAGGCTCTGCAAATTCAGCTGGACCAATCCGCGATATCATAAAAAAACAGCGCAGGTGATAGCCGATGAGAAGGTAAGTCTCTTCGGTTTGCCAATAGTTCCATCGAGACGGGTTAACTTCGGACGCACCAATGAGCGCAACAGACGGGAGGCACGGAAAATATTCATCCAGTCGGCTCTGATCGAGGGCCAGCTCAACACCAGATATGGTTTTCTTACCCACAATCAGGAACTCCTTGCCAAATGGGAGGATGTAGAAAACCGTTTACGAACCCGTGACATCGTCATCAATGAAACCGCACTGTATACTTTTTACGATGAAAAACTGCCGGATACGGTGCATGACCGCTCGAGTCTCAACAAATTCCTCAGAAGAAAAAAAACACATGATGAATTATATATTGTCGAAGAAGATATCCTCGAACGCAGGCCACAGGGCCAGGAACTCGCCGATTTTCCACCAACGTTTACCATCGGCGACTACACTTTCGACCTCGATTACACTTTTGATCCTGCACATGAAGAAGACGGAGTAACCATTCGAATTCCCCGCTCTCTTCTGCAAACACTCCATCCGGAAATTTTCGAGTGGCTTGTTCCCGGTCTTTTGATGGAAAAGACGACATATCTTCTCAGATCCCTGCCAAAAAAACTGCGCAAACATCTCATCCCGCTCAGCACTACGGTCGAACGCATCCTCGATGATGTCGATGTGTATAAAGGTTCTTACTTCAAGGCCCTGGAAAAATCCATTTTCAAACACTTTCGGATAAACATAAAAACCTCCGACTGGGCAACAGAAATGCCCAGGCACTTGAAAATGCGTTTTTGGATCTACGATCTCGAAGGCGAAAAAGTGGCCAGCGGCAGGGATTTTTTAGAGCTCGCCGCTCTGGCGGAGAAAGCTCCAGCCATATCCACGGCCAGGGCCGAGGACTTCCTGCGGGAACAGCTAAAAGGCTGGGAGCAGATTCTCGTAAGAGACTGGCAGTTCGAAAAACTTCCCTCAGAGGTCCCGCTCTACGCCAAGAACAAGGAGATAGCCGGTTTTCTCTACCCCGCCGTTACCGCGGTGCCGGATAAGGCAGCTGTGACGATTCGTTTCCTCGATTCGCGAGACGATTCCGTAAAACAGACCCGCCAGGGAATCAGATATCTCTATCGGCTGCAGTTTTCCGATCAGTACAAAGCTTTGAAACGATATGCCAAAACAGCCCTCTCCGGCCCTTCGTCCCTCTGGTTGCTCAACCTCTACCCCGACAAGACCAGGGCACTCGAAGCACTGATGGATTTTACCACCGACAATCTTTTCAAAAACCATGAAGGTTCCATCCCCTCACGGCGGCAATTCGATGCCAGAATCGCTGAAATTCGGGAACAGGGCTTTTATAGCGAAGGCCAGTTAATGG